>JAUWJJ010000161.1 GCA_030607765.1 Candidatus Aerophobota bacterium | reverse complement strand
TTTTTGCAAGCCTCACCCATAGCTTCTCCACATTTTTCCTTAGATGAGCTAAATCACCCTCGTTTTCCAGAACAAAATCAGCCTTGGAAAGTTTTTCAAAAGAAGAAAGCTGGGCTTTCATTATGGCTTCAATTTCTCCTGTAGTTAAAGAAGTACTCTGTCTTATCCTCTCCATCTGTTTATTTTTAGAACAGCTAACAACTGCAATTTTGCCCATAAGTGATTCCCAACCCGCTTCAAAAATTAAAGCTCCTTCTACCACTACTACTCCCTTGGGGCTGGACTTAATTTTTCCCCTAACTACTTGCCCTATTAAAGGATGAAGAATGGAATTTAGCTTTTTTAATTTTTCTTCATCTTTAAAAACCACTCCTCTTAATTTTTTTCGAGAGATTTTTCCCTCTTCATCCAGAATGAATTCGCCAAACAACTTAACCAGCTCCTCTTTGACCTCTTCTCTCTCCAAAATTAAATGCCCTACCCTATCAGCTTCAATTACGCAGGCCCCCATTTCCTTAAACATATTAGCTACAGTGCTTTTCCCACAACCAATATTGCCTGTAAGTCCCACCACTAAAGAAGGATTGTAAGATACCCACATCTTGAGTATCTTTTTAGCCTTAAGTAAAGCCTTGGCCCGATGACTAATTTGATTTTTCTCTTTTGGTGAAAGTTCTGCGAAAGTTTTATCAAACCCTTCAGGCTGAAACAGAGGATCATATCCAAAACCAGCTCTGCCTCGTATTTCCGATATAATTTTCCCCTTGCAAATTCCCTCCACCACCTCCTCCTTTCCCTGGGGACCAATCAGAGCTACCGTGCACCTGAACAATGCTCTCCTTTTTTTATCAGGTACTCCCTTTAAAGAAAAGAGGAGTTTTCGGTTGTTATCCTCATAAGTTGCCCCAGGACCGGCAAAACGAGAAGAAAACACTCCTGGAGCCCTTCTTAAGACTTCCACTTCCAGTCCAGAATCATCAGCTAAGGTTATTTTTTCGGTAAAGCGAAATATGGATCTTGCCTTAAGTAGAGCATTTTTTTTTAGAGTGTTTCCTTTCTCTTCTACATAAGGGAAGTGAGAAAAATCTTTAAAGGTTAATACTTTTAATCTCAAGTCTTTAAGAATATCTTTTATCTCATTTATTTTGTCTACATTTCTGGTAGCTAAAACTACTTCCACTTGTTTTCCCCCAGAGTCTCCTTCTCAAGTTTAATTAAATCTTTTATTCCTTTTTCAGCTAAGTTAAACAGATCATTAAATGTTTCTCGGCCAAAGGAAAATCCTTCCCCACTTGCCTGAATTTCTACTACCCTGCCCTCATCAGTCATCGCCAAATTCATATCTACTATAGCCTTTGAATCCTCATGAAAGGAAAGATCCAAAAGTAGTTCATCCTCCACAATTCCCACACTCACAGCAGCCAGCCACTCTTTAATAATTGATCCTTCTATCATTCCTTTTTCTCTAAGCCACTGATCCACCTCCAGAAGGGTAAGGAAAGAACCGGTTATAGCAGCACAGCGGGTACCCCCATCAGCCTGTAAAACATCACAATCCAACCAGATAGTTTGATTTTGCAACATATCAAGATCAACCACTGCTCTTAAAGATCTACCTATTAATCTTTGAATTTCGTAAGATCTCCCCCCTTTTAGTTCCATTCCCCGGGAAGATCGATTGGGTGTAGCATAAGGCAACATAAAATATTCAGCAGTAAGCCAGCCTTTCCCACTTTCTCTTAAAAAAGGAGGGACCCCTTCCTCAACCATAGCTACACAAAGTACTTTAGTATCACCAAAACCTATCAGGGTAGACCCCTGAGCATATTTAATAAAGCCCCTTTCTATAACAATTTTTCGAAGCTCATCCGTTCCTCTTCCATTTCTTCTCTTCATTCTTTCTCCTTAACTGTTGATAAACCCCATCATTGGTATCTCCTTAAAAGTTCTCTGATTTGAGAAAATCTTTGCCCTTTCCCTATCAAATCTTTAGTCAAAAGAGAAGGGATAAATTTTATCCCTTCGGTAACCATTAGTAGGACTGCCAAAGAATTTTTCCGGTTTAGAGGGAGGGAAAATTGTGTAATAGAGAACTTGATTGGACAAATTGATGGGAAGAGATTTCCCCTCTTCAATTAATTTAACCAGACGCAGGTAAGTAGAATCCCAAACTGTATAGAGAATACTACTAATCAATACTTCATCCCTTACCCTAACAGATAGGGCAATTTCTTCCTTAGGGGAGTAGCAATTTAAATTGATTTCATTTTTCCTTTTTTTTCTCTGATGTTTTGGGAAGAATTTCTTCTATTCGGATCTGGGCTCTTTTAAGAATATCAAAGATTTCTCCCAGGAAAACTCCCATAATTATCAGAAAACCAACCAAGATTATTGGCCAGGCAAATATCAATAGAAAAGCTGCTACTAAACCAATCAATCCTCCAGTAATTTTACCCTTATTCCTGCTTAAAATTTTCCACACTTAGTTATTTCCCCTCCTTAAAAAAGTAGGAATGTCCAGATTATCCTCACCATGAACTCCCAGATCCAGATTTTCCTGATAGAGCTTTTCCTTTTTAATTTTCTCCTTTTCCTCCATCTTAATCCCGGAAACTATCAAAGTAAGAATAATCTCATTAGATAACTCATCATCTATACCTACCCCCATAGTAACTTCAGTGGCATCTTCGGTATTCTCCTGCATAGCCAAAGCTATCTTTTCCAGTTGAGTTAAGCTAAATTTTTTACCTCCCCTTACACCAAGAAGGATAGAACTAACTTTCCTTAAAGATATTTTTCCCCATAAAGGTGAGGAAAGAGCTTGCTTAATTGCCTCTTTCCCAGCTTTTTCTCCTTTTCCTTTCCCCATAGTTATTCTAACTTCACTCTTTTTTGATAGAACATTTTTTACATCAGCAAAATCTACGTTGATTAAACCAGGGGTAAAAAGCAAATATTCCATAGTTTTAAGAGAAACTTCCAAAACTTCATCTACCCTTTCAAATCCTTTCTTAAGAAAAAGTGGATCTTGTGAGTTATCCAATTTTAAAAGAGAATCGTTGTTAATTACCATCAAACCATCTACAAGCTCTCTTAATTTTTCCAGAGTTTTTTTAGCTTGAGCTGTCCTTCTTTTCCCTTCAAAGTAAAAGGGAAGAACAAAAAAGCCAATAATCAAACAATTTAGCTCCTTAGCAATTCGAGCTACTACAGGAGATGCACCTGCTCCCATTCCTTTTCCTAAGCCACAAACCAAAAAAAGCAAATCCACATCTCTTAAAAGCTCTCTGATCCTGTCCTCTCCCTCCATAGCAGACTCTTTCCCTATCTGAGAGTCTCCTCCTGTTCCCCATCCTCGAGTAAGAGAATCTCCCAAGAGCAGTTTTTCCTCAATCTCACAATTTTCCAGTTCTTTTTTGCTGGTATCCAAACCAACAAACCTTATATATCTTCGTTCTATAGATTTTAAACGAGAGATAATCCTGCATCCACCTCCTCCTAATCCCATTACCTTTATCTGGGGTAAAGACAGTTTATCGGCTATTTTATTCAAAGCCTGAGGAGAAGATTCAAATTCAATCATTTCTCACCTATTCTTTAACTACTCAGCCACAAAGACACGAATACACCAGGATAAATGCGTAGATGCGTGAAAGCGTTAATGGGTAAATGCGTAAGAAACTAAAGAGTGAATGAGTAAAACGCATCTACACTTCTACACATTAACAGATTAACGAAATTATATCACTTCTTTGTACCTTGGTGACTTAGTGGCTGAACTGCTGTTACTCTGCATTTTAAAACTGACTCAAAAAGCGAATGTCATTTTGGAAAAATAAACGAATATCATCAATGCCATACTTCAACATACAGATTCTCTCTACACCCATCCCGAAGGCAAACCCCTGGTATTCTTTCGGA
>JAUWJJ010000140.1 GCA_030607765.1 Candidatus Aerophobota bacterium | reverse complement strand
TGAGCTACATGATATTTGCCCAAATCCATCAAGACGTAGTGCAGACCTTTTAGGTCTGCCTATTGTCAGGCCTAAAGGCCTGAGCTACATGATATCTGCCTAAATTCATCAGGTCTAAAGGCCTGAGCTACATAAGGTAATTTTCTTAGGAGAATTTTTAGTATTTCATTGGAAACATCCTCACAAGAAGGATATTTTTCTCTCTGAATCCAGATTATCCTACGATCATTTTTAAACCAATTAAGCTGGCGTTTGGCAAACCTTCGGGTGTTTCGTTTCATCAGTCTAACAGCTTCCTCTAAGGAATAGTTACCTTTTAAGTATCCAACTATTTGTCGGTATCCAACGCTCTGCATAGAGGGAAGATTTTCTCCATATTCTTTTCCCAGCAAACTCTTTACTTCCTTTACCAATCCCTTTTCTAACATTTTATCCACCCTTTGCTCAATAATCCGATAAAGAGCGGCTCTCTCCCACCTCAATCCTACCATCACTGTACAGGTCAGGGTGGACGAGGTCTGCTTTTGATAATAAGAGATAGGTTTTCCTGTAGCTTTGTATACCTCTAAGGCTCGAATTATTCTTCTTTCATCCCGGGGGTGAATACGCAAGGCACTAACCTCATCAACTTCTTTAAGCATTTTGTATAAAAAATGGCTACCTTTAATCTTAGTTTTAGCTTTCAATTCTTCTCTTAGCTGCCAATTTGCTCCAGGTCCTGCAAATATTCCATCAACTACTGATTTTACATAAAGCCCACTCCCCCCAACTAAAAGGGGAAGTTTATTTTCCTTTTGCAATCTTTCAATAATTATCCTGACTCTTTCTCCAAATTGGGCAGCATTAAAAATCTCATCGGGGTTAACTATATCAATAAGGTGATGAGGAAACTTCTGTCTTATTTCTCTGGAAACCTTATCTGTTCCTATATCCATTTCCCGGTATATTTGACAGGAATCGGCAGAAATTATCTCTCCTCTCATTCTCTTTAACAAAGATAGGGCTACATCGCTTTTACCCACTCCGGTAGGTCCTACAATTACTAAAAGAGCTTTCAACAAATTATCCGCTCTCCTCGCGAAGCCCAGCATCCTGCTCTAAGAACTTTTACATTTACCAGCTTACCTATAAGGTCTTTTTCCCCTTTAAATACAATTATTTTGTTTTGACGGATTCTTCCCTGAAGTTCTTCGGGATTTTTAACTGATACTCCCTCAACCAGTACTTCAAATTCTTTTCCCACTAAATATTGGTTCTTCTCTTCGGTTATTCTTTTTTGAACATCAATAAGCTCACAAAGTCTTTTTGATTTTACCTCATCGGGCACCTGATTGTCAAATTTAAATGCCTTAGTTCCAGCTAAAGGAGAATAAGCAAAGGTAAAGGCTCCGTCAAATCTTATTCTTCTTACCATATCCAAGGTATCCTCAAAATCTTCTTTTCTTTCCCCGGGAAATCCTACAATAATATCGGTAGTAATACTTATCTCAGGGATAGTCTCTCGCAGCCTAATTACTAAATTTTCATACATTTGTTTTGTGTAGCCTCTTCCCATTTTTTTTAAAATCCGATTGGAACCTGCTTGAAGGGGAAGATGGAGATGCTCGCAAACCTTATCAAGTTCGGCCATCTTCCGGATTAACTTATCACTTAAATCCTTAGGATGGGAAGTGGTAAATCTTATACGAGATATTCCCTCCACCCTCTGAACTTGAGATAAAAGGTCAGCAAAATCTATTTTCTCAGGGAGGCCTTTCCCATAGGAGTTAACATTTTGGCCTAACAAGATTATCTCCCGAAAGTCTTGTTTTGCCAGTCCTTTTATCTCTTTTAATATGAAATGGGAAGCTCTGCTTTTCTCTCTGCCCCGAACATAGGGAACATTACAGTAAGAACAGAAATTGTTACAACCCCTCATTACGGGAATGTAGGAACTAAATTTTCGATTTCTTTTTACAGGAATTCCCTCGGGTATTTCTCCATCTTCTCTTACTTCAATTACCCGCCGATGGTTTTTTTCTACAAGCTTTACCAAATGAGCAATATTATGGAAGTTGTGGGTTCCCCAGATAATATCTACATAAGGAGCTTGCTTTGAAATTAGAGAGGGGTTTCTTTGAACAAGACATCCCCCTACCCCCAGGATAAGGGATGGATTGCTAATTTTTAGTTTTTTAAGCTGGCCCAATTCACTGAATACCTTGTGTTTTACCTTTTCCCTTACATAGCAGGTATTGAGAAGGATTAAATCAGCTTCCCTTTGATCATAGGTAAGATGGCAACCTTCTTTCTGGAGGAGTCCTGCCAGCATTTCAGAATCATACTCATTCATCTGGCAGCCATAAGTTCGAATATAGACTTTTTTAGTTAAATTTATTGATTTCATTCAAGTGGAACCTGCGAGATAGTCCGTAGTCCTGGTATAAATAAAGACTGATAATTACAAATTATTGAAATTCTTTCACTTCAAGATAACAGCATTAATAGCGAATCTTGCAACCTGCACTACTTATCATCAGGTCTAAAGACCTGAGCTACATAATTGCTTGTGAGCTTTCTTTAAGTTGTCTAAAACTTGCTCGGGAACATTTACCTTTCCCATTAGCACTTCATCTTTGGCATCCCCATGGCAGTCAGAGCCCCCGGTAACTACAAGATTGTAAAATTTAGCTAACTTTAAGTAATGCTGGATAGTTGCTGCATTGTGAGAGCTGTGATAAACTTCTAATCCTTTAAGTCCAGCCTTAATTAAATCGGGAATAAGGTCATCTCTTTTTGACAGATATGGATGAGCTAAAACTGGTATTCCTTTAGCTTTCAAGATAAGTTGTATAACTTCAAAGGGAGGTACTTTCATTCTTTCTATATAAGCTGGTTTTCCCGAATTTAGCCAGTTTTCAAAAACTTCTCCAATTGAGGATACATAACCTTTCATCACCATCAAGCGAGCAATATGAAGTCGGCTGACAACTCCTCGAGGAGCCAGGCTGGCAGCCTCTCTGTGATTCACCTTTATTCCCAGATCATTTAGTTTTTTAAACAGTTTATCATTTCTCTTGATCCGGTCTTGCTGAAAGATTTTTAACTGAGATAAAAACTCTTTTTTTTCCCAATCCAGATAATAACCCAAAATATGAAACTCATCCTCACCTACATCTGCGCCTATTTCCACTCCAGGAACTACCTCCACTCCCCATTCTCTACCCGCCTTTAGAGCTTCATCTAAGCCACTTACACTATCATGATCAGTTATGGATATAGCTATCAAACCCAATTTTTTAGCCTTATAGACAACCTCTTGGGGAGTATAGGTCCCATCGGAGTAAACAGTATGAATATGAAGATCTATTTTGGACAATTTCTCTCCTTCTTCTTCAGGTAGATTTAAACCCCTTTATAATACATAAACTAAAGCGAATGTCAACAGATCTATTGAAAGGGAAATTTCTTAAAATCTCTCCGTTCCTCCAGTTTCCTGAAAAATCCTTATAATTTGCTTATCCGCCGATGAGGAAGGTGGGGTCAGGTCTCCACATTTGACATTTCACTTTTATTATTAAGGGTAGCCGCAACTTTCAAGTTACACATTACTCTCGGCAGGTCTAAAGACCTGCTCTACATTTACTGTAGCCGCAACTTTCAAGTTACATATTACTCTCGGCAGGTCTAAAGACCTGCTCTACATTTACTGTAGCCACAACTTTCAAGTTGCGTATATCTTCGCAGGCTCTCAAGCCTCGCGGCTACCAGATTATTAATTGGGAGGTGAGATATTCCCTTAGCAAAATAGCGAAGGAAAGGACAGCCCTAAAATTTTTGGGAAACTGGAGCATTCCCCTTGACGAATTCTTAAGGTTATGCTATATTCAACAACTGAGAGAAGGATAACTCATTAAGTGCTTCTACAAAGGATTTTTAGTTAACTTAAAGGAGGTGAGAAAACGTGAACAAGGCCGAATTGGTAGAGAAAGTGGCTACTGAAGTTGGTCTGACCAAGAAAGATACCAATAATGTTATTGATGCAATAACTTCAGCCATTACCAATGCTCTTAGTAATAAGGAGAGAGTTACCTTGGTAGGCTTTGGTACTTTCTTAGTGCAGTCAAGAAAGGCTCGTCGAGGAGTAAATCCTCAAACTGGGGGCAAGATTAACATACCGGCTAAGGATGTTCCTAAATTCAGGCCAGGACGGGCCCTAAGAGAAGCAGTGTTATGAAAATTATGGGAGTCAGGAAAATTTTCTTGACTCCTGGAAAAAAAGGGGACAGACTATTTTTAAGTGAGGAGATGTAGATATTCATAGCTAACAAGAAGTTTGGTAGATGGATTCATTATTACATACCCAACAGAACAATGTAAAAAGTAGCTGTCCCCTTTTTCTGATGTATTAAAGTAAAAGAAAGGTCCTACATAAAAGTTTCTCCCGGAGAGGTTTCAGAGAGAT
>JAUWJJ010000056.1 GCA_030607765.1 Candidatus Aerophobota bacterium | reverse complement strand
TAAGATATTGGAACTGGTTCGTTATGCCAATGTCCACACCCAAAAACCCCTCACTGAAGATGAGCTTTGCTTTATTGCCCTGTATCCAGAGCAAGCCAAACAGATCCTCACTGTAGCTCCCCCTATTTAGGAACAATTTAATTTAGTTAGGAGTTTTTCTCCTACTTCTCTTATGTTTCCTGCTCCCATAGTGATAACTAAATCTTTTTCTCTTATCTGTTTCATTAAAAAATCAATTATTTCCTCGAAAGTATCTAAATAATAGGTTGGCAGACTTCTTTCTTTTTTAATCGCCTCAAAGAGAAGTTTTCCATTTATTCCGGGAGTGGGATGCTCTCCCGCTTCATAAATTTGAGTTAAAATTAAAATATCTACTTTTTGAAAAGAAAAGGGAAATTTATTTAAGAATAATCTGGTTCTGGTATAGCGATGAGGTTGAAAAATTGCAATTATTCGGCGATTCATCTTTTGAGCCACTTTTAAGGTAGCTTTAATTTCTGTAGGATGATGAGCATAGTCATCAACTATTAACACCGAACGAGCCTCTCCAATTACCTCAAATCTTCTCTTTACCCCCCGAAAACTCGAAAGAGCATCTTTTATCTTATTCCAAGAGATACCGAGGTGTATTCCTACTAAAAGAGCAGCTAAGCAGTTATAGATGTTGTGCTCACCCGGCAGGGGAAAATTAACCTCTCCCAATGGTTTAGTTTTGTATTTAATCTGGAAAGAGGAACTTAAGGGATAATACTTAATTTTTTCTGCACAAAGGTTTCCCTGATGCAGTCCATAGGAAATGATATTTTGAGATGAGGACTTACCAATAGTTTGGGAAATTTTTCTTATTTTTTCATTATCCTGGTTAACTATTAAAGTACCTCCAGATTTTAACTGGGAGGAAAAATTTTTAAAAGCTCTATTCAGTTTATCCTGAGAACCGTAATATTCAAGATGATCATCTTCTAAATTTGTAAGTACAGCTATTTTTGGGTGGAGAAAAAGGAAAGAACCATCTGATTCATCACTTTCAGCTACTACATATCTACCAGTTCCCAGATAGCTATTTCCTCCAATTTCACTGAGCTCTCCCCCAATAAATATTGTGGGATTTTTCCCTGCTTTTAAAAGCAGGGAAGCTATAAGAGAAGTAGTGGTAGTCTTACCATGGGTTCCAGCCACTACAATTCCTTCTCCGGCATTAACCAGATAAGATAAAAATTCCCCTCTTGAAACTATGGGTATCTTTCTTCTTTTGGCCTCATTTAGCTCTGGATTATCCCAGAGGATAGCCGAGCTTATCACTATTAGATCAGCATCTTTTATATTTTGGAGATCATGCTTCCCGTAAACTTTAATTCCTTTTTTCTTTAGATAATCAATAAGGTTATTCTCTTTTATATCCGATCCAGAAATTCGATAGTCTAACTCAAACATAACTTTAGCTAATCCACTCATTCCTATGCCCCCAATACCAATGAAGTGAATAGAGTTTATTCCTTTTAACATTTTATCCTGAAATTGGCTAAGGTTATTTTGGAATACCAATTCAGACCTCATTGTTTATTACTTATCACAGTCTTTAGGGAGTGCCAGACTATAGACTATTTTAGCTACTTTCCAGGTGGCATCTTTTTTTCCTAACTCCCTGCTTTTCCCACCCATTTTTAAAATTAATCTTTTATTCCGGATTAACTCCTCGATAACTTTTCCTAATCTTTGCGGAGTGAGTTCATCTTCATTTATTATTCTGGCAGCCCCTCTTTTTTCTAAAATTTGGGCATTCTTTAACTGATGTTTATCAGTGGCAGATGGATAGGGAATGAGTATAGCCGGAATTCCCCGGGCAGTAATTTCAGCTAAAGTAGTAGCACCACTTCGAGAAATTACCAGATCAGCTGCAGCATAAGCATAATGAATCTGGGGTAAAAAGGTGAATATTTTTGCTGGAATTTCCATTTTCAAAATAGGCCTGCTTACAAACTCCCAATCATTTTCTCCGGTTATAAAAATAAACTGTAATTTTTCTCCCGTCCCATCCTCTTTTAAAAGTTTTACTGTTTCAACTGCTACTTGATTTAGATGATGAGCTCCCTGGCTTCCTCCAAAAAATAAAAGGGTAAATTTATCTTTTTTTAATCCTAACTTTCTTAAACTTTCTTCTTTGACAGCATCTACAATACTATTTCTAATGGGGTTACCTGTGAAATAAATTTTTTTCCAGATAGAGCAAGGTAGCAAATATTTAGTTTGAGAAAAGCTAATGGCTATTTTTGAAGCAAATTTTGAGAGTAATCGGTTGCTAAGGGAAGGGAAAACATTTTGCTCGCAGATTAATCTGGGAATGCGAAAAAAAAATGCAGTAATTACCACCGGACAAGAATGAAAACTTCCCATTCCTACTACCACATCGGGCCTGAATTGGAGAAAAATTAAAAAGGATTGAAAAAAAGAAATAACCATTTTCCATCCAAATTCAATCCATCGCCAGGAAAGTTTTCTGGGAAGGGGACAGGCATTTATTCTTTTAAAATAGATGTCTGTTTTAGAAAGAATTCGCTGCTCCAGATTTCTTTTTCCCGTCACCCAGATAATACGAGCTGTTGGATGGTTTTGCTTTAGATAAGTGGTTAATGCTAAAGCCGGATAAATATGTCCTCCAGTTCCTCCGGCAGCCATTAAGATCTTCATTTTTCGCCTTTTCTCCAGGCATATATTACAGGAGTGGCTATGAATATGGAGGAATAAGTTCCAGTTATAATTCCTATAAGAATAGCAAAGGCAAACCCATGTAAAGCTGCTCCTCCCCAGAAAAACAAAACTACAATTACCAGAAGAGTAGTTGAAGAGGTAATAATAGTTCGAGATAGGGATCGGTTAATACCTAAGTTGAGAATTTCTTTAAAAAGTTCTTTTTTCTTTCGAAAAGTTTTCAGGTTTTCCTTAATTCTGGCATAGATAACAATAGTATCATTAAGGGAGTACCCTACTATGGTGAGTAAAGCAGCAATTATAGGGAGAGTAAGCTCGTAATTACCCAGGGAGAGAGCACCTGCGGTAATTAAAATATCATGAATCAAAGCTGCCACAGCTCCCACTGCAAATCGAAACTCAAATCTCCAGGCAATGTAGGCCAGCATACCTACCAAAGAAAGAATTACAGCCAAAATAGCACTTCTTCTAAGTTCTGCACTTACTTTAGGACCTATCAAATTAATGCTGCGCACTTCAAAGGAATTTTTCTCCCCAAATTCCTTTTTTACAGCTTCCTCTATTTTATCAACTATTTTTCGATGGTGAATGTTCTGAATTATAGAAATTAAAGTAGCCTGATCTGCCTCATTTAAATTAATTTTACCAGGGGAAGAGGACTCTAAAGTGAAAATATTGGTTAAGTTTTCATATCCTACCACTTCAACATCGGGAATTTGCTTTAACTCATCTAGATCAGTAAATTTACCCTTTTCCTCTCGATACTTTATGATGTTAGATGCTAATTCTTTGGATATTTTCTCTACCCGATATCTTATAAGAACTGTATTTTCTTCCTTTTTTCCATATTGTTGAATAACTGCTCCTCCTAATCCAATCTTTGATAAACCAGATCTTATATTAACTATGTTGGGAAATTCCTCAAATTTAAGGTGAATTTCAATACCTCCCGTAAAGTCTAATCCTAATTTTGGTCCTCCCTTTATAACAAAAGAGACGAGTCCAGCTCCTATAACAATTCCAGAAATTATAAAAGCTATCTTTCTTAGTCCAATAAAATCTATATGAGTTTTACTAAACAGATGCATTTTTTTCCTCGCTTTTTAAATTATTGAAATTCCTCTGCCTCAAATCAAATTATATACTTAACTTCTGAACAGGTCTACCAGCTAATATGAGGTTAAAGATGGTTCTGGTTACTATTATAGAGGTAAATAAACTGGCCAGGATTCCAATGGATAAAGTAGTGGCAAATCCTTTAATTGGACCGCTACCAAATTGAAAGAGAATAAGAGCGATAATCAAGGTAGTAATATTGGCGTCTAAAATAGTTCTAAGGGCCTTATTGTATCCGGCATCAACAGCAGAACGAGGTGCTCTTTCTCTTCTTAACTCTTCCTTTATTCGCTCAAAGATAATAACATTAGCGTCTATACCCATTCCAATGGTTAGAATAATTCCGGCAATTCCGGGTAAAGTTAAAGTAGCATTAAGAGCGGCTAAGGCCGCTAATAAAAATAAAAGGTTTAAAAAAAGAGCGGCATTGGCAATTAATCCAGCCTTTTTATAGTAAATTCCCATAAATACTATTACTGCCAGGAATCCAATCATACCCGAAAGTAGACCCTTTCTAATAGAATCTTTCCCCAGGGAAGGCCCAACAACAGTATTTTGAATCATATTAAAGGGGATGGGTAAGGCACCACTCTTAAGAACTATTCTGAGCTCATTCGCCTCCTCCGTAGTGAAATTTCCCTCTATAACAGCTTTTCCTCCCGTAATACGAGTTTTTATAACAGGAGCAGATTTCACTACATTGTCCAGAATTATAGCCAGTCTTTCTCCTACATGCCTTCCAGTAATGTTAGCAAATTCTTTTGCTCCTTCAGGATTAAAGTCCATAGCTACATAAGGTTGACCCCATTGTCCCATCTCTATGCGAGCATCTTTAATAGCTGCGCCTGTGAGAAGAGCTTTTTCCTTTACGAGATAGGCTTTTTTCTCTAAACTATAAAGGACTTCATCTCCTATGGGGATATTTCCCTTAAGAGCCTCCTCCAAATTTCCTTTCTCATCTACCAATTTAAATTCCAAAAGAGCTGTTTTTCCGATGATGTCGATAGCTCTTTGGGGATCTTCTATTCCCGGTAGATCTACTACAATTCGCTTTTCTCCTTGCCTGGCAATAGTGGGCTCCATTACTCCGAACTGGTCTATACGATTCCTGATGACTTCAAGGGCTGCATTAACAGCTTCTCTGGGATCTTCCGAAGGGGGAAGTCGGCTGGTATCGGCTTCCAAAACTAAATGCATACCACCCTTTAAATCCAGACCTAAGTTTATTTTTTCCCCTGGAGGGTATATTGCCCAAATAGATAAAGAAATCAAAACAGTTACAAATAGAATTATCCATCTGCTGTATCTCATTAGTTAACTCCTTGAAAAATTAGGTAATAGTTTAGCTTTCCTAAAACTCTTGTTTTCTCTGGCAATTGTAGCTGCCTGATTTATCAGGCGGTTTGTATTTTGTAGCTGCCCCATTCATGGGGCGAATTCAATGCGCCGATAAATCGACAAACTACAGTAATGACACCTCTTTTCCTGCATATTTTTTAGGAAAACTTACCCGTTAGTAAGGTAAGTTTTAATTTGCTATATTTATCATATTTTATAGTAATTGTCAAGGGTAACGTTGCCCCAGTTTTCTGAAAAGTCATCTTATTTCTAATATTTCTCTCGCTGATAAAAATTTTCTTTTATTTTGTGTCATTAAATTACCTTCGGCAGGCCTGGAATTGCAGGGCTTGTTCCAAAATTTAGCGAGAAATATCACTTCTCGCAATAACAGGTGAGGAATCTGGCATTTTTTAAAAAATTTTACCTATCAGGTCAGATTTAAACCAAATTTATATATCCTCAAAAACCCTATTTACTATTCGGAAACTTTTTTTAAGACAATCTGTTTATCTGTTTGACGAGCAAGCTCCTCATAAACCTGTTTGTACTCTTTGTAAGACTTTGTACTCACTAAAGTTTCCTTACGAATCAGACTTTCTTCAAAATAAACGATGTTTTCGGAGAAAGTGTATTTATTAGAATAGTTAAACCAGAGAGTATCTTTAATAATGGGTTGAGGTAAATACTCAACAGTGAGATTTTGTGGAAGCTTAATTTCAACTGACATATACGAAGAACTTAAAATGCCAAAATCTAAAGGGTAGTTTCTTTTTTCTCGAGAAACCAAAGTAGCAGAAACTCCACCCAACGAAGGAACAAGCCTATTTCTCCCAGCTTCGGTTAAAAATTTTGGTCCCTTAAAATCTACTTTAATCTCCACCGGCTGATCAAGGTCTTCCACATCGCTTATCCGGTAATTCTGAAGCTCTCCGCCAGGAGAAATTCCGCTCACCCACGATTTAAGCTCTTCTTTAGCTAAAACAGGTTTGGTATATTTTAACCACCGCCTTTGTCCTTGAGCGTATATTCCAAAAGTGTCAACTTTCATAATTCCATAAACACTCTCATCCGATTTTACTGTAACTGTAAGCTTATTAAAGGCCTTGTTATGTTCAGCCACAAACAAGGGAGTTTTTTCAATTTTCCCTTCCTTTTCATAAAACACTAAAACCTCTTTATTTTGATCTCCTCCAGGAAGGTCCCCAAAAGAAGTGGTTTCAGCTACGGGATCAAGAAAAAACAATTCTTCTCCAATTTTAACCAGACAAATAGCATGGTTAAAAAGCAATGTAGGGAATTCCTCATCTAAGGAGTAAACTCCTCTTGTTCCAATGAGAACAGGATAAGCAGAGATTCCAGCGTATCTGAGCATAGAGATTAAAAGCATTACCTGATCCTTACAATCCCCATATTTATTTTTAAATATCTCAGTAGCATAGTGAGGCTCAAAACCAGCTTCTCCATACTCTACTTCTACATATCGAATTTTTGCCGCACACCAGTTATAGATTGCCCTGGCCTTGTCTTTTTCTGTATGCTTTTCTTTAATTAACTCCTTAGTTTTCTCTTCCATTTCCTCGTTGGTTTTTATTTTATCTTTACAGAGATTCCCCCACCACTTATAAATCTGACTCCAGTTGTTGAGAGAGGAAAAGGAAAGGTAAGGAATGATCTCTGCATATGGAGGCATAGAAGGCTCAGCTATGATTTCTGGAATATCTTTGAATTCCCAGGTATACCTGCTCTCATTTTCCAGTTTTTCTACATAAGGGGAAAAGTTTAATTCATAATTAATGTATCCTGGATTATAGGATTTAAAATTGATTTTATATCCGAGTGGAACAGTTAAGCTAATCCTCTTATTGAGACAGGGCTCAAAGTTCTGAATTGGATAATTTTTGCAAAGTTCCTTTCCATTAATTAATTTTTTAATATATTTTTTTGC
>JAUWJJ010000196.1 GCA_030607765.1 Candidatus Aerophobota bacterium | reverse complement strand
AGAATTAGGGAAAAAACTAACCACTGAAGACACTGAGAATTTGTAAGAATTTAATAATAACCCCCGATTCGGTAAACTGGCAAAAACTTTTCACCTGGGTAGGGGAGGCCAATATCATTTTCTTTTTTTCCTCTCCCCTTCGTGGGAGAGGCATCTATCATTATTCATTCTCTCCTCCCCATTGAGGGGGGAGGCATATATCATTATTCCTTCTCTCCCCTCCCTCGAGGGGAGGGGATCAAGGGGAGGGTGAATATAAAACAAGGTGGGGGTGAATGGCCAATATCATTTTCCTTCTCTCCTCCCCCTTGAGGGGGGAGGAGAGAAGGTGAGGGTGAAAATTAGGTTAAGGTGAGGGGATATTTAGCCTCCCGATAGCTTTCAGTCCTTACTTCACAAAGCTTCAAAATAAAAAACTGTAGCTTTTAACCCAAAAATCTTTCCCAAATCCGAAATTAACTACCTCAGCTTATATCTTTTATCTATTCAACCTCAAAATCTCCTCTCAAGCGTATATCTTCCGAGGAGCTTCCCATCATTACCTCAAAGATTCCCGCCTCTACAACTAAATTCATATCAATATCATAGAACGCCAAATCCTGTGGAGAGAGAGTGAAGTTCAGTGTTTTCTCCTCCTCTGGCTCAAGAGTTATTCTCTTAAATCTTTTAAGTTCTTTTACAGGCCTGGATACAGTGGCTACTTTATCATTGATGTATAATTGAACTACCTCATCCCCTTTATATTTACCAATATTTTTTATATCTACGCTAATATTTACTTTCTCTTTGGAGCTTATTTTCCCAGGATTTATTTTGAGATTGCTATATTCAAATTCTGTATAGCTTAATCCATAACCAAAGGAAAATAGTGGTTGCTTTCCTCTTAAATCAACATAATCATATACCCTGCCTGTGGGCTTGTAATTATAATAAAGAGGAAGCTGGCCAACCAGCTTGGGAAAAGTAATTGGTAGTTTCCCACCAGGGTTACAATCACCAAATAAAATATCACCAATCGCACTACCACCTTCCTCTCCCGGATACCAGGCTTCAACCACTGCCCCTACATTATTTATCCATTTAGTCATAGTAATAACACTTCCATTTATAAGCACTACAACTGCAGGTGTTCCTGTAGCACATATTTTTTTAATTAAATCCTCCTGCATTCCAGGTAAATCTAAATTACATCTATCCCTTCCCTCACCCTCAGTCTTTGGAGAATTTCCCATAAACAAAATAGCTACATCAGATTTTTCAGCCATTTTTACGGCTTTCTCAAAACCTTCTTTAGAATTTCCAGTTAATTTGCAGCCCTCAGCAAAATCAACTTCTGTATTTTTGGAAACCTTGTTTTTTATCCCTTCTAAAGGAGTAACTACCTTCACTCCATGGCCACTGTATCCTCCAACCCTTATCTTGTTTGCATTGGGGCCTATAACAGCGATGGATTTTAAATCCTTGGATAAAGGCAAAATTCCATCATTTTTTAACAGGACTATCGCTTTCTTAGCTGTCTTTAAAGCTAATTTTCTGTGCTCTTTACAGTTACAGATCTTTTCAGCCTCCTCAGGATTAACATAAGGATCATTAAATAAACCCAGCCAGAACTTCACTTTTAAAATTCTACCAACTGCCCGGTTAATTACTTCCTCAGATAATTTTCCTTCCTTAACTAATCCTAAAAGTTCCTCGAAACAGTCACTTTCAGGAAGTTCCATATCCAATCCTGCCTCCAGAGCTTTTTTAGCAGCTTCGGCCTTTGTCCCGGCAACTTTATGCTTGCTATGTATATGCAAAACAGAAAAGTAATCTGAGACAACGTGTCCCTCAAATCCCCACTCTTTTCTAAGAATATCTGTAAGAAGCCATTCATTACAGGAGCAGGGGACACCGTCAATGGAGTTATAAGCTGGCATAATAGATAAAGCATTTGCTTCTTGAATGCAAGCTTTAAAGGCGGGGAAATATATCTCTTTTAGAATTCTTTCAGAAAGGTGAATTTCATCACTATCTCGTCCTCCCTCACCGACAAAATTGGCGATATAGTGCTTGGGAGTAGCTATTACTTTTTGACTTTGAACACTTTTAACAAAGGATACAGCCATAACTAAAGTTAAATAAGTATCCTCGCCATAAGTTTCCTCTGTTCTCCCGCATCTTGGGTCTCTGGCAATATTGATGGTAGGCGAGAGGCATTGATGGATGCCACGTGCCCTGGTTTCTTTTCCAATTGCTGTTGCTACTTTTTTCATTAAATCAGGATCCCAGGTACTAGCCATAGCTATTGACTGAGGAAAAATCGTGCACCCCTTAGCCATGCAACCATGCAAACACTCATCATGAATTATCGCTGGTATTCCTAGATGAGTTTTCTCCAGGAGGAATTTTTGAATCTCATTGGCAAATTCAGCGCCTTTCTTAGGAGTAAGTGCCCTTAAGATAAAGCTTAACTGGCCTATGATGCATTTTTTTTCTTCTGCAACTATTTCCTTCCAATGTTTTTTCCAGTAATTATTGGACATAGAATCCAGGATATCTCTTTCCTCAAAGACCACTTTCAAGAATAAATTCCTAAGCCTTTTTCTCTGATCCTCTGATAATCCTTCCTCAAACTCAGAAAGCATTTTCCATATACTTGGTCCTCTTGCCTTCAATTGGCTAATTTTTTCCTCCAGACTCATTTTAGAAAGTAAATCTTCAACTTTTTCCTCTACAGAAAGATCAGGATTCAAATAAGTTTTTTCTTTGTCCATTTTTATTCTCCTTATTTTTGAGACAATTATTATCAAAATTTAACCACAGGGGACACCTGGATATTGTTTCAATTTTCTTCTCGATCTCAACAGGAATAGGTTTGAAACTCAAACTTTCCACCCCCATGATTTATTCCTAACTTATTTACATTATGTGCATTATGCTGTAATCGAATCCGGATAAACTTCTTTACTACTGCGTGCAGATTGCTGTATTGCGAGAACAAGTTGGAGAGTTTTTTTTGCTTCTTCACCGGTCAATACTGGTTTCTTATCCTCTCGTATGCATTGAATAAAATGATGAGTTGACTCTATGAATCCTTGTTCCCAACCCGTCTTCATCTTTTGAAATCCTATCATTTTCCCATCTTTGTTTAGTATCAAAGGAGGAATGTCGAGCAACTT
>JAUWJJ010000067.1 GCA_030607765.1 Candidatus Aerophobota bacterium | reverse complement strand
TGGTAGCCGCAGGCTTTAGCCTGCGTTTTTATGCATTAGTCTTCTCTTGCGCAACTTAAAAGTTGCGGCTACCATCTTGCCATTAAAATAATTTCTCTCCTCCTATGCAAATCCTTCTTTCCTTTATCTATAATGTTTTTCTGTAATTCCTTCATGTTATTTTTGACAGCACCTAGTATTGATGCAGATACAATCAACCCCTTTCTCAACCATTACTTCAGGTATACACCAGTGCCAATGAAATAATTCGTTCCCGGGATAATTTCCACATATCCTATCTTCTTTTGCTCTTTTTTGGTCTGAGGATTTTGCCAATGGTACTCTACGAATCCACCTCCTTCTTGTGTCTTTTCTGCCAGTTTTTGAATAACATATTTTCCCTTGATATCTTGATAATCATAAAGATTTTTACCCTGAAGTTCCGGCTGGGTAGCATGGGCAAGATTTACACAATTGAGGTCATACACATAAAAGTAACCCGAGTTATCCACGTAGAAACGAATGGGAGCGATAAACGTGCGAATGAGTTCGATGCGCTCTTTTTCCGTAGAAATGGATTTTATTATCTCGCCCAGTCCTGCTGCAACACTATGAACCATAATAACGGCAATTCGCTCCCTGCATTGCAAATCTAATTCAGTACATTCTGCGGCTAAGCCGCTCGTCTCTCCAGCGAAAAGAAGGGCTAATACTGTAGACACTATCAGCAATTTTTTTATTTTTCTTTTTCCTAAGTTTATTTGTAGAGTAAAATACTGGTGCAGTAGCTACAGGTCGAAGTTTGTATTCCCTGTTTCTCCCCGTTTCCTCTGGGAATGTCACAATATCTCAGCCATACCCATTTTCAGTGTCTCCTCATCAAACCATACGTGAGGTTCTGCTTCACACGGTTTTATCTTAGCCTTCATCTCAAGTTCTCGTTTTCGCTTAACTTGACATGCTTGAAATTGCCAAAATATAATTTTACTTTTTGCTTTAAAAGAAAAGACTTTCCGATATTTAACCAAGGGATAGACAGAACTGTTATCTTTTTGAGAATAGGGAATGAGTTTTTCTGTAGTCAGAACATCTTTCATTACTGAGAGCCTCTGGTTGGAATTATGGTAGTTCAAAATTATCTAAATTTTATTGTAGTCCTATCTTGCATTTTTTCAAAATTTCTAAACTCTATAAAAAGTGTGATTAGGGGCTTATCTAAGTTTTAGATTATGTCCTATGATTTCTGTAAATTCATTTGGTCGATAAAAAATGAGTAAGATCCCTTATCTTGTTAGACATTATTGCTTTTTATGGTATTATTACTAACATCTGCATATTTATTCATAAAAAAAGAAAAAAGGGGGGAGGGATGATGAAAAGCTTAAGGATTTTCGTTTTGGTACTCTACTTATGGGAAATATCATCCGTGTGAATCCGTGGCGAAATAGTTACGGATATTATATATAAAAATTATTGGGGTAATAAAGTCAACATTATACCGGGAGGTTTATGAATTATGAAAATGAAAGAAAGAAGATGGAAGACAACGTTTAAGATTCTCACTGTTACAATGATTCTATTGCTTGTAGCATGTGTGGGAGTACCAGCTTATTCCGAGAGCACATCCTATTCAAAAGAGGTTGTTTTTGGTGCTCTGCTTGATCTCACTGGAGATTGGTCATCGCTGGGGGAATCAAGCCAGGTGGTGCTGAACATAGCCATTAAAGACATCCAATCCTATCTTTCCCGTGTCCAATCCGGGCTAAGAATAAAACTCATAGTTGAGGACACTGAGGGAGATCCCTTAGTTGCTGTTGAAAAACTCAAAAATTTGACAGAACAAGGAGTAAGAGTAGTTATTGGTCCTCAGTCCAGCGCTGAGGTAAAAGCGGTAAAAGAGTATGCTGACAAAAACGGCATTTTAGTGATAAGTCAGGGCAGCACTGCTCACTCCCTGGCCTTCCCCCAAGATAATGTATTCCGTTTTTGTCCTGATGATGTTAGTGAAGGACAAGTTATGAGTATACTTATGTGGGAGGATGGAGTCCGGGTTATTGTTCCTATGTGGCGAGATGACGCGGGTAATGCTGGCCTCTATGTTGCTGTAAAAGGAAGTTTCGAGGCGCTTGGGGGTACCGTGCTTGATGGTGTGAAGTATAGCTCAACCACCAAAGATTTCTCAAAAAAAATAGCCTCCTTAAGTTCACAGGTAAGTGAGGCAATAACTCAACACGGCGCTAACACTGCAGCTGTATACCTGGCTGCTTTTGATGAGGTGGTACAAATTTTTAATCAAGCCTCCACCAGTTCCCATCTCTCCCGTATCAGGTGGTATGGTGGTAATGGTATTACTCTAAGTAGCTCTCTGGTTAATAATCCCCTGGCTGCACAGTTTGCCATAAAATCAGACTTTATAAGTCCTATTTTTGGCTTGGACAAAAGTGCACAAGATAAATGGGAGCCCATATCAAAACAAATCAGCTCCAGGATAGGAAGGGATGTTGATGCTTTCACCCTGGCTGCTTACGATGCTCTTTGGGTTGCAACTTTAGCGTGCCTTACAGTAGGAGATACAAATAACTCCAGTACTTTGAGAGAAGCTTTTATAGAAACTGCTAATTTTTACTACGGTACAACAGGATGGACAGTTCTTAATGATACAGGAGACCGCAAATTTGCAAACTATGACTTTTGGATGGTGCAGGGAGATGAGGGAGTTTTTCGTTGGAAACATATAGCGCGATAACAAGTGTATAAATTACAGAGGTTTCAGTTATAAAATTACCCAGAAGACTCAGACAGATAATTTGAATGAGGAAATTTACAGAAAATTTTGGACTTGACTCGAAATTTTTCTAAAGTAAAAAATAAAAATCCCTATTTTTTACTTGCAATTTATTCAACTTTGAGCCATCTTTAAATTAAAAAAGGAGCTAAAATAAAAGTCACTATTATTTATGACGACGAAGTTTACAAACCCGCCCTTAAAGCTGATCATGGTTTTTCCTGCCTTATAGAGGTAGAGAATACCCCTAAAATTCTTTTTGATACCGGAGCAAATGGTTCCATTCTTCTCTTCAATATGGAAAAGCTTGATATTGACCCTAAATCTATTGAGGAAGTTTTTATCTCTCATACTCATCAGGACCATACTGGTGGACTTTCAGACTTTCTCAAGGCAAATAAAACAGCTAAAATTTATATTCCAGCCTCGTTTTCCAGAAATTTTGGTGAAAGGAAAGTAACTGTAGTTAAAGAGTCTTTTCAGATTCATAAAAATATTTTTTCTACCGGTGAGCTTAAAGGCGTAGAACAATCTATGGCAATTAAAACAAAAAAAGGGATAGTTTTAGTTGTAGGATGCTCTCATCCAGGAGTAGGAAATATCCTCAATGCAGCTTCAAAATTCGGGAAAGTTTATGCAATCATTGGTGGCTTGCATGGATTTAAAGAGTTTAACTTACTTGAGGACCTGGAGCTGGTTTGTGCTACTCATTGCACTCAATTCAAGCAGGAGATAAACTCTCTATATCCAAAAAAGTTTATTGATGGTGGGGCAGGTAAAATAATTTTACCCTAATTAGATGTTTACCATCTAACGGGTTTACTTTAAAAAGATGAAAATAATACCCTTAGCTTTTGAAAGTCTCGGAACCCGTTCTATGAGTACTTTTATACAGACAAAAGATGTTAATATCTTAATAGACCCGGGTGTATCCTTAGCTCCACTAAGATACGGCTTGCCACCACATCCTATTGAATTAAAGAGATTGGATGAGCATTGGAGCAAAATTGTAGAGTATGCAAAAGACTCAGATATTCTTATAATTACTCACTATCACTATGATCATCATAATCCAAATGGTAACCTTGAGATTTATAAAAATAAAAGGGTGTTAACCAAACATCCCACAGAGAAGATAAATCTCAGTCAAAAGAAAAGAGCAAAATACTTTTTAGAAAAAATAAAAGATTTGCCAGAAAAATTAAAATACTCAGATGGGAAAGAGTTTAAATTTGGCGACACAAAAATTAAATTCTCCCCACCAGTGTTCCACGGAACCAACTCAAAATTAGGTTATGTAACAGAAGTTTTAATAGATGATGGTTATAGGTTTATTTACACCTCGGATGTTGAGGGTCCGGCTCTTGAAGATCAGGTTGATTTTATTTTAAAAAATAAGCCAAATTTAATAATCTTAGATGGCCCTCTTTCCTATATGTTAGGTTACAGATACAGTTATTCAAGTCTGTCCTCCTCAGTGAAGAACCTGATAAAGATTGTTTTTACCTGCCCGTTAGATTCACTAATAGTAGAGCACCATCTTCTCAGAGACTTAAAATGGAAGGAAAAAATAGGAAAAGTTTTTGAGGCGGGGAAAAAGAAAAAAACTAAAATCCAAACTGCTGCAGAATTTGTTAACATGCCCATTGAACTACTTGAAGCAAAAAGAAAACAGCTCTATCAGAAATATCCAAAGTAAGATATGCTTTGCTCGGCAAATCATCAAAAGCTAATCGTATTTAAGTGATAGCCCCACACCTACTTCCTTAAGATTTGCAACCTTTGATAAGGCTATCTTTGAGTTCAAATCTGTACAATGACAAGCGTGTAATGCAGTTAGTTTCAGTTTTTTCATATATTCCAAAGTGCCATTTAATTGCTTTTCTTCAGGGTTAAGTAAGTGGAATCCTCCAATAATATCAACTACCTTGTCATCTTTACAGATCTTTTTTGCATATTCCACAATGTTGCAAATTCCAGAATGAGAACAGCTCGTAATCACCACAAGTCCTCTTTTTGATTTGTAAGCTAAAGCTGTATCATCTACTAAATAATCATCTTCTGGATGTTGCGGTTTCAGGATAGTTCCAATTGAACTTTCAGTTTCAAAATCAAATATTCTGTCTATCTGACCAAGAAAAACCAATTTTTCTGTTAACCATATAGAATCTTTACTTAATTTAAGAGGGAAGTGTCTGGATAACTTATCTTTTGATATGATAGAACCTATCTCTTTTAAGTTACCCACTGTTTTAGTCAAGAATGTAAACGGATGAGCTATAATTATGGATTTTTCGTGAGGTATATTTTCCAATATTGCTTCTGTATAAAGCCTTATAAGCGGAACTAAACCCCAGGTATGGTCGAGGTGTCCATGGGAAAGAACAACAAAATCCACATTACGCAAATCAATATCCATCTTTTGTGCATTTTTAATAAATGCATCTGAATATCCCACATCAAACAAAATTGTTTTATCTTCATCTTTTATAAAGTAGGAAACTCCCGGTTCGCCATAGAAATAGCGATCTATAAATGTATTGTTGTCTATAAGAACGGTTAATTCCATTTTTTATCCTTAGTTTAAATCCTCAACTTTCCTAACCTTCTGATATAGCTACACCACTCACAAGTGGGGGAGGAGTCGGGGAGATTAGTACAGTCAAGCAGATTTAATACTTCTCCTATAAATTTTAAAAACTTCTTATAGCTCTTTTCTATTTCAATCCAGTGAACCTCAGCCTCATAAAATATCCGCTCAACACTGTATTGACTAATCTTTGAAGGATAAAAATAAAGTAGTCCAAGCTTTGTAACAGGGGATAGTGCCAGCGCACCTGGGGCAGCATTCTCCAGGGCATAGGCATAGGCATGGAGCTGAGGACTATAAAGCTTATGGTGCTCCTCGTTTGGACTACCAGTCTTAAAATCTATAATACCCTAACCTCCCTCATCAAACTTAACAACAGCATCAAATCTCCCCTTAATAAAACAGGTATTACTATGGCCGGGAACTTGGATAATTTCTGACTGAACAGGCCTTTCACCATAACTCACAACCCCGGGTGATAGATTAACACATAACTTTTCTGTGCGTTTACCAATATAATGGTCCTTTAACAAAGCTGCAATTTTAGTAAAGATGGAAGGCAAGGGAATTGATGGTTGGCTGATATTATGAACCACTTTCAGATAGTAACACCGCTTACATCCCTCGTATAAAAATGCAAAATCTGATGGACTCAATTTATAATTCAACTTTACACTCCTTCATAGGGGGAATAAGCTACACCTTACTGACTACCTGGGGTAGTCTCTCTTTCACTTGGCCTGCTTTAAACAAGGTCCAGGGTTGAGTAGGTCTGTCCTTCAGGTAGCCATCCAGATAGCTCCACTGGATGTGTTCGGCCAGGTACGCTTCTGCATCGAAGGGCATACCGCTGGAACTACCCCACCTGATACGAATTATCTATTATTAAATCTAACAGACTTTTTATTTACCTTTTCCTAAACTCCTCATTATCCTTATTTATCCCTTCCAAAAACTTTTCTCATTCATCGAAAAAGTGCAGTTCCTCTTTGGTCATTCTTGCATTTTCTCTAAATGTTATATTGCAAGACCTGACCCCCATTTCCCCTTACCCCTTTTTCTTTCTACATTT
>JAUWJJ010000121.1 GCA_030607765.1 Candidatus Aerophobota bacterium | reverse complement strand
GTAGGGAAATCGTTTATTAAGTTTTTTAACTCTACCACAACCTGGGACCAGTTGCTCTTTTTTATGTAGTGATTAGCTATTTTAAATTGAGCAGCATCGGCATCTGGAAAGTAAGGATACTCTTTTACTATTTTGTGGAAAGCATCTAAGGATTTTTCTTCCTGACCCAGACGTTGATGAGCCTCCCCAATCATAAATAAAGCTGGAGGAATTTTCCCACTCTCAGGGTATCTTTTGATCATCTCCTGTAAGGAATTTATGGCGTTGGGGTAATTTTTTTGATTATACCAGCAATTTCCAATGAGGTAACTGGATTCCATAGCCAAATCCCTGTGAGAGGGATGGGTATCTATAACTTCTTGAAAAGACTTAGAAGCTTCAGTATATTTTTTTTGATGAAAATAAGTCCATCCTATAGCATACTGGGCATCGGCAGCATTTGGGTTTTCAGGATATTTAGTTAGGAATTTTTTGTAAGTTTCTCTGGCTTTCTCGTAATTGCTTAGCTTAAAGTAAGAAGCTGCTATTTGGTATACAGCATAGGGAATTAGATTTGATTGAGGGTGTTCGGTTTCTAATTTAAAATAGCTTTTTATAGCCCCAGGGAAATCTTTTAAGTTAAAAAGACAGTTCCCTATTTGCAAGAGAGCATCATCTACCCACTTAGATTGGGGGTAATTTAGAATAACTTTTTCAAATTCCTCCCTCGCCTTCTCATAGTTATTTTGCCCAATATAACACCAGCCTATCTCGTATTGAGCATTGCTGGTCAGAGAAGAGGCAGGATATTCACTTATCACTTTTTCAAAATAAGACATAGCTTCCTCATATTCAGGCTTGGGGAGATTAAGTAAAGATTCTCCCATTTGAAAAGTAGCATCAAGGATATAATCAGATGCAGGAAACTCTTCAATTATTCTTTTGAAGTGAAAGGAGGCCTCTTTGAATTTTCTCTGACTGAAGGAGGAATAAGCTGCTCCATAAAGGGAATCATCGAGAAATTCACTTTTAGGGTAATTTTCAATTAATCTCTGGTAAGCCTGCAAAGCTAAATCAAATTTATTTTGATAGTAACGGCTATCTCCCAACCTTAACCAGGATTCGGCAATATTTAGCGATTGAGGATAAGAGTTGATAAATTCCAGGAATTTTTCTCCGGACTCGATATAATTTTTCTCTTTAAAGTAAGTATAAGCAATACCAAAGAGAGCCTGTTCTTTCCATTCTCCTTTGGGATCGGATAATTCCTTCTGGTAAGCTCCTCTTGCCTTTCTATATTCACTAAGGCGATAGAGAGACTCTCCCTGCCAGTAGTTAAAATTTGTTTGCTTGAAATCATCCTCAGCTTCTTCGTATCTGGCTAATTCAAAGTAAGAAAACCCCCTTTCGGAAAGAATATCGTTAAAGTAAACAGAAGCGGGGTATTTTTTAAGAAAAAAGGTAAATTCTTTTGCTGCATCTTCAAACCTTCCTTTAGTGTAAAGGATTTTAGAAAAGGCATAGTCAACCTCTTCACAGTATTCAAAATCAGGAAGCTCTTTTTTTAACTGCCCAAATTCCCTTAAAGCCTCATCATAATTTTCTATCTCAAAATTAATGTGTCCCAGAGAATAAAGAGTATAAGGAAAAAGTTCACTTTCAGGATAATCTTTAATTAATCTTTCGTAGGAAGGAATAGCTTTATTGGTGTCACCCAGGTGATAGTAACACTCCCCCATCTGGTAAAGGCTGTCATCTACAAAATTACTGTTTGGATAGATTTGAATTAAAGTTTGAAAGGCCTGTACTGCTTTGCTGTAATCTTTATTTTGCCAGAAGCTCATTCCAATTCCATACTGAGCCCTATCACAGTTTTCATCATCGGAAAATGTGTCAATAAATTTTTGAAACTGCCCTGCGGCTAATTCAAACTGTCCTTCATCGTACAAACTCTGGGCAAATTCAAATTGTTTCTCAGCCTCAGTTCGTGCCAGAGCAAATTGAGGAATAAAAAAAATAACTAAAATTCCTACTATTAAAGCTATCTTTGCTATTTTCTTCATTTTATTTTGCTCCTTATAGTATTTTCATTTATTTTGCCAGAGAAGTTATTCATTGTCAATCTTTTGGAACGTAAAAAATTTATAACTCTAACTCGCTAATCTCGTTTGTCTGGTTTATCTGGTTTTTACCCATTACATATTACATATTACTTGTTATTCATGGCAGGTCTAAAGACCTGCACTACATTTACATATCACATATTACTCATTACATATTACTTCTTCTACTTCTTCCCCGTAATAGTTTAGTTTTTCTAAAAGGTAGCCGCACCCTTTAGGGTGCGTATAAACGCAGACTAAAGCCTCGCGACTACTTTTCTCTTTTTTCTGTCAATTGTAGCTGCCCAATTCATTGGGCGAATTTAATACGCCGATAAATCGGCAAGCTACAGCTTGCAATGACGGATGTGTAGTTCCACATTTATTCGGTTTGTCTGGTTTATCTGGTTTTTACATATTACAAATTACACATTACATCTTCTACGTCCTTTGCCTCTTTCAATAGCTCTTTTAGTATCATTCCGGTGTAAGAGCGAGGATTTTTAGCAATTTCTTCAGGAGAACCGCAAGCTACTATTTCTCCCCCCGCATCCCCCCCTTCGGGACCCAAATCAATAATGTAATCGGCAACTTTAATTACATCAGGGTTGTGCTCTATAACCACCACAGTGTTACCTCTATCCACTAATCTATTTAATACTTTAAGCAGTTTTTCAATATCGGCAAAGTGAAGACCTGTAGTTGGTTCATCAAGAATGTAGAGAGTTTTTCCTGTACCTATTTTGGAAAGTTCCTTAGATAGTTTAATCCTTTGAGCCTCTCCCCCCGAGAGAGTAGGAGCGGGTTGCCCTACTTTAATATATCCTAAACCTACATCGTGAAGAATTTTAAATTTTCTTCTCACCTGGGGGATATTATGGAAGGAATGCAGAGCTTCCTCCACTGTCATTTCCAGAATATCAGCAATATTTTTCCCCTTGTATTTTATCTGAAGAGTCTCCCGATTGTATCTTTTCCCCTTACAGGCATCACAAGGAACATAAACGTCAGGCAAGAACTGCATTTCTATTTTAATCATTCCTTCTCCCCTGCATACCTGGCATCTTCCCCTTCGAACATTAAAACTGAATCTACCCTGGTTGTATCCTCTTATCCTTGCCTCTTCCACCTGGGAGAAAATCTGGCGGATGGGGGTAAAAAGTCCTGTATAGGTAGCAGGATTGGAGCGAGGGGTTCTCCCAATGGGAGATTGATCAATGACCACTACCTTATCAATGTGCTGAAGTCCCTCTATTCGTTTGTGTTTCCCGGGATTGCCTCTACTTTTGTAAAAGTGTTGAGCTAAAGCCTTATACAGAGTATCTTCTACCAGGGTGCTCTTTCCCGAACCGGAAACCCCGGTAACACAGACAAATGTTCCCAGAGGAATCCTGGCATTCATATTTTTTAAATTGTGCTCTGATGCTCCAATTATTTCAAGGTATCGGTTATTATTGTAATTCCGTCGGAGAGGAGGAATGGGAATTTTAAGTTCTCCCTTAAGATACTTGCCAGTTAAGCTACGAGGAGAGGAAATAATTTGAGACAGAGACCCTTGAGCTACTATCTCTCCTCCATGCCTTCCTGCTCCAGGGCCAAGGTCAATTATATAATCGGCAGCCTCTATTGTAGATCGGTCATGCTCTACTACAATAATTGTATTTCCTATATTTCGCAGATCTTTTAAGGTATTCAGCAATTTATGGGTATCTCTGTAATGTAGGCCAACAGTAGGCTCATCTAAAATGTAAATTACTCCCATCAGTCCCGAGCCTATCTGGGTAGCTAAACGGATACGCTCAGCTTCTCCTCCAGATAAAGTTCCTATTCTTCTATCCAGAGTGAGGTAATCTAACCCTACACTAACCATAAATCCAAGTCTTTTGCGAATTTCTTTTAAGATTTCTCCGGCTATCAGGTTTTCTCGGGGAGTGAGTTTAAGTTGAGAGAAAAATTTTTGAGATTCCTTTACGCTCATTTTTACCACATTGTAAATGGAGTAGTTCCGAATGGTTACTGCTAAGCTCTCTGGACGCAGACGTGCTCCTTTACAAACCGGACAGGAAGTTTCTCTTATATATTTTTGAATCTCTTCCTTTACATATTCAGAATCACTTTCCCGGTACCTTCTCTCTAAGTTTGGAATAACTCCTTCAAAGGAAGTCCGGTAATTATAAAATTCATCTCCTCTTCGTTCGGTAAATTCAATTTCTTCTGAGCCTGAACCGTGAAGAATTATCCACTGGATTTGTGGGGAAAAGTCCTTAAAA
The DNA here is from genome assembly GCA_030607765.1 of Candidatus Aerophobota bacterium. The sequence goes on along the minus strand of JAUWJJ010000121.1, from coordinate 529 downwards.
GGAGTATCTAAGGAAAATTTGTAGTGCTTAGCCAGGGAAGCTAATTGCCTGAAATAATAGCGAGAGGCAGTTCTTGCCCATCGGTAAAATCCTACTCCTTCTCCCCAGGGAACAATCGCCCCTTCTCTTAGGGACTTTTCCTTATCAGGAACTACCAAATCAGGGTTTATGCTTTGCTGGGTGCCCAGTCCACTACAGGCTGGACAGGCTCCGTAAGGGGAGTTAAAGGAAAACATCCGAGGAGAAATTTCCTCATAACTAATTCCGCATCGAAGGCAGGCAAATCGTCGGCTAAAGAGGTATTCCTTATCTTTATCTACAAGAATAACTAAGATGAGTCCTTTTCCCTTCTCGCTGGCCAGCTCCAGAGAATCAGCCAATCTCTCCTCAATTTCCTCCTTTATTTTTAATCTATCTACAACTACTTCAATAGCGTGCTTTTTATTTTTATCTAAGAAAATATCCTCCTCCAGTAGTTTAATCTCTCCATCTACTCTCATCCTCAGGTAACCATCTCTTCTTATCTCTT
>JAUWJJ010000107.1 GCA_030607765.1 Candidatus Aerophobota bacterium | reverse complement strand
TATCCTTCCTTGGAAAGACGTAAAGCTGATGTCATACCTGCTATTCCTCCGCCAATTACCAATCCTTTATCGGTAATATTTAATATTGTTCTGCCTAACGGCTCTAAAAAGTAAGCTTTTGCGACTGCCATTTTTACTAGATTTTTTGCTTTTTCAGTAGCTTTCAAGGGATCGTTCATATGAACCCAAGAGTTCTGATCACGAATATTAGCCATCTCAAAAAGATGGGGGTTTAAACCTGCCTTTCTTATTGTCTCTTGAAAAAGAGGCTCATGCGTTCTTGGGGTGCAGGAGGCAACTACTACTCTGTTTAATTTGTGCTCTCTTATAACTTTTTTTATCCTGTCCTGGGTATCCTGAGAGCAGGTATAAAGATTATCTTCAGCATACACTACCCAGGGTAATTTTTTGGTATATTCAACAACAGAGGGAACATCAACCACTCCCCCAATATTTATCCCACAATGGCAGACAAATACACCTATTTTGGGAGCTTCTCCCTGTACATCTATCTCTAAGGGATATTCCTTTTCCTTGATTAAAGTTCCCTTGACTTCAGATAGGATACTTGATGCTTCTGCAGCAGCACCACTTGCCTGGGCTACAGTTTCCGGGATATCCTTGGGACCAGAAAATGCACCACCCACAAATATGCCCGGCCGAGATGTCTTGAGAGGTTCAAAACTACTTACTTTGGCAAAGCCATAGTTATTCAGCTCTATATCAAACTTTTCTGCTATATCTCTTGCACTTCTTGGCGCCTCAAGACCCACAGATAAAATTACCATCTCAAATTCCTCGCTGGCAAGTTTTCCGTTTTCTGCCTCAAATTTTATTATTAGATTATGAGTTCTATGTTCTTCCTCTACTTTCGAAATTCTTGAGCGAATATACCGTACCCCATATTCAGATTTCGCCCTCTCAATATACCTGTCAAAATCCTCCCCGTAGGCTCTCATATCCATATAAAATATAGTTGTTTCCATATCTGGGGCGTGTTCCTTGGCAATTAAGGCCTCTTTGGTAGAATACATACAGCAAACTGAGGAACAGTATCCCTTTCCAATTTTAGGGTCTCTTGAACCGACACATTGAATCCAGGCAATACTCTTAGGGGGTCTTTTATCCGAGGGCCTTATTACATGACCCTGGTAGGGCCCTGAGGCAGATAGGATTCTCTCAAATTCAATACTGGATAGAACGTTGGGAAACCTTTCATAACCATATTCTTCTCTTACTTGAGGTTCAAATTCATCAAATCCAGGAAAAAGAATTATGGAACCAACATTTATCTCCACTTCCTTTCCCCTCATATCATGAATAATTGCTTCTGCTTGGCAAGCTTCCTGGCACTGCATACATTCAGAACATCCTCCGCAAGCAAGACATCTTTTCGCCTCGCTAATTGCCTCTTCTTCACTAAAACCCAAAACAACTTCTCTGAAATTCTCTTTTCTTGCATCCAAGGAAAGGATAGCTGTTTTTGTCCTCTTTTCAGGTTTTACGGCATCATAATCTACCTCAATTTCGCTCCTTTGAGTTCCTTCTTTATCCCGACCTATGCGCATACCTTGACCACTGAGATAACGGTCGATGGAAATAGCTGCTTTTCTCCCGGCAGCCATAGCCGCAATAACCGTATCAGGCCCGGTGACTGCATCACCACCGGCAAAAATATCTTTTACGTCTGTCTGTAGAGTCAGAGTGTCTACTTCAAATCTTTTCCCCTGGATAAGGCGAAAGTTATAATTAGAGTCTAAAAACGACAAATCAGACACCTGGCCAATAGCAGGAATTATCATGTCCACATCAATAAGAAACTCCGAATTCTGGATGGGAATAGGTCTTCTTCTGCCAGAGGTATCAGGCTCGCCCAATTTCATTCTAACACATTCCATCTGGGTAACTTTACCTTCCACACCTAAAATCCTTTTAGGTGTGGCCAGATAAAGTATTCTAATTCCCTCGTTCTCTGCTTTTTGTATCTCCTCTTCACTTGCCGGCATTTCCTCTCTCGACCTTCGATAAACAATAGAAACGTCCTTGGCCCCTAGCCGATAAGCCGTTCTGGCCGCATCAATAGCAACATTTCCACCTCCGATGACAGCAACTCTTTGCCCTACTTTCAACTCCTCGCCTAAATTGACTCTTCTTAAAAATTCCACTCCGTAATCTATGCCTCTCAAATTCTCTCCAGGAACTTTTAGGTTCGTACTCACATGAGCACCAATAGCAATAAATATTGCCTTGTATTCATCATCTCTAAGATCTTCTATGGTTAAGTTTTGACCTATCGGGGTATCCAATTTTATTTCAATACCCGATTTTTCCAAAATACCAATTTCTTTTCTCAAAATATCCTGGGGAAGACGATAATCGGGAATACCTACAGTCAACATCCCCCCAGCAAGAGGAAGCGCTTCATATATAGTAACCTTATACCCCTTTTTTCTTAAATCATAGGCTGCTGTTAAACCGGCAGGACCAGACCCAATTATGGCGACCTTAATATCTTTCTCCTCTTCAATTTTCAGCTTAAAATCTATCTCTTTTTCATAATCCGCCACAAATTTTTTCAATAAATTAATAGCAACAGGCTCATCCACCCCTTTCCTCTGGCACTCATCTTCACAAGGATGGGTACAAACTCTGCTACATATAGCAGGCAGTGGATTCCTTTCCCGAACGAGCTGGAGAGCTTCCTTAAATTTTCCTTGAGATATCAAGGCGACATAGCCTTGAACATTCACATGGAGAGGACAAGTAGCTCTACAGGAAGGAGTTCCTCTTTTATCAATACCAAATGCACTGGGAGTTGCTTGCGTAAAGGGTCTGTATATTGCTTTTCTATCTGTTAAGTTTTCCTCATATTCATTAGGAATCTCGACAGGGCAAACCTTAGCACAATCTCCGCAACCAGTACATTTAGATAAATCAACAAAGCGAGGATGTTTTTTTATTCTTACTCTGAAGTTACCTGCTTTTCCTTTGATACTTTGCACTTCAGAGTTGGTGAGAAGCTCGATATTTCTATGCCTTCCGCATTCAACCAGTTTTGGGGAAAGAATGCACATAGCACAATCGTTGGTAGGAAATGTTTTGTCAAGTTGGGCCATTGCCCAACCAATACTCAATTCTTTTTCTACCAGATAAACTTTAAAGCCAGACTCTGCTAAGTCCAGAGAGGACTGGATACCACCAATACCACCCCCTACAACCATAACTGCCCCTATTCTTTTTCTATCCTCAGCCATCTTTTTAAAGTTTTACCTTAAAGTCAAAAAGGGAGAGATGTAACCTTCCTTTATGGCAATATTTCTAATTGCATTCATAATTTCTTTAATATTCACTTCTTGAGGACAACGCTGAGTACATCTATAATGTGCAGAACAAAGCCATAAAAATTCATTCTGAAAAACTTCTTTTTCCATCCCTAAAAGCACCATTCTAATAAACTTTCTTGGGTTATATCTGTCATCCCTTGCCCGCTCAGGACATGTGGCTGTGCAACTACCACAGGCAAAACAGTGAGTAACATCTTCGCCTCCTTTCTCAGCAGCAACTTCATACTTAAAGTCTGGGTCAAATTCATTAAATTTTATCTCTTCTTTACCCAGGGAATTATTTAGGAGATTTGTAGAAAAATATCCTTTTCTTATAGCAATTCTACTAACAGCATTAGCAATTGCACCAATGTTTACACCCTGAGGACATCTTTCAGAACAGCTATAGTGGCTAGAACAGAGCCAAACAAACTCGCTTTTAAGTACTTTTTCTTTCATACCCAACAAAGCCATTCTAATAATCTTTCTGGGATTATATTTTTCATCTAATTCTCTAATAGGGCACTCGTTGGTACAGGTGCCACAAGCAAAACAGCGAGTAATATTCTCGCCTCCAGGTTCTGATTGGATTTCATATTTAAAATTTGAATCTAATTCGCCTACTTTGACGATTTTTTCTTCGCTTTCAATCATTTACTCCTCTCCTACTATCTGAAGTTCATCTTCCTTAAAAGTAGTAAGCGGCAGTGGTTCGTCTAAATTTTTTCCAGGAACATAGTTAAATATCTTTTGGATATTATGGCCTACTGTTTTAAATATTCTAAGAAGAGGGATATTACTTGGACAAGCCTGTTCACAAACCCCACATCCTACACAAGAAGTAGCCATATGACTCATTCTTCCCAGATGAAAAAGTATTGTATCCCGGGGCATCTTGATAGAACCTTTTCTCTTGGACCAACTAAGATATTTTTCTGAATCAAATTCAAAAGTAGGTGATTCAAAAAAACATTCTCTACAATAGCAAATGGGACAAACTTTCATGCAATTATGACAACTAATACAGGTGGAAAAAATTGAGAGAAGATTTTCCCACCCGGTTACTTCTTTCTTTGTTTGAGAAAAAAGAGCATCTCTTGTTTCTATTTTCATGCTAATGTATTGAGAAACAGCTTCTTTTATTTTTTTTGACTGATTAAATTTTGGGTAGGAAAATTTTTCTAAAATCTTTTCTCCTTTTTCAGTATGAGACTGTAAAAGAATGTTCTTTCCAAAATCCATTCCTATCAAGCCAACAGTTAAGTCGGCATTAGAAGGCGTGGGGTATTCACATACTTGACAGGCTTCTCTTAATTTAACATCCTCTTTTTGCTCCTTAAACTTTCTTAATAGTTCATCCCAAGGAAAAATACCTTGCTTGCAGAGAGCCTGATAATCAGCAACCGAATAAGTGCCTAAACAATCTATCCCAACTATAAGTAGATTATCTAAGGAAGCTTGTTTCAATTTAACAAGCTCTACCAGGGCCCTTATTTCACAGGGTCTAAGAAGAACTCCTACAGGAATCTTATAGGGAGCAATTCTGGTCATATCGGAGATGATTTTTGCCGAGTTAAGAGGAAGAACAGGAGCAATAACATTGGCATCTTTTAGCTCATCGGGATTGGTTACCAGACTCTGAACTACATTATCTTTGGAGGGAACCTCTTGAGGAACTAGAAGTGCACCCACCAGATTTTTCTCAAGAAGATTTTTTAAGAAAGAGTTAATTGCTTCTTTTGGGTCAGAATTCTCCACATCAATAATTATCTTACTCATTATTTTACCTTTACAGAGACCAATATTTGGTTGTAGGATTTGGACCTAATTTTTTCAAATGGGAGGTCATATCAGAAATAGTATCTGCATATCTTTTGCCTTCACTGGCACTGATCCATC
>JAUWJJ010000092.1 GCA_030607765.1 Candidatus Aerophobota bacterium | reverse complement strand
TTTCACCTCAACTACGTGGAAGCCGCACAGATGAGAGCTGGCAGGATTTGTTCCATGAGCAGAATCTGGTATAAGGACCTTGTCTTTTTTCTCATTCCTTTCCTGATAGTAAACCTTTATCATCATCATACCGGTAAGCTCGCCATGAGCTCCAGCGGCTGGCTGAAGGGACCCTTTATTCATCCCCGATATTTCACATAAAAATCTCTCCAGCTCATAAAGTATCTGCAGTGTTCCCTGCACACTAACCTCAGGCTGATAGGGGTGGACTCTTGTGAAATTAGGCAGGTGAGCTATGTCCTCATTTACCTTAGGGTTGTACTTCATAGTACAGGAGCCCAAGGGATAAAAGTTTGTATCTATACCTATATTTTTCTGAGATAGTCTTGTGAAATGACGAACTATGCCTATCTCACTTACCTGGGGTAATCCTAAACTACTTCCTCGCCGATATTTTTTAGGTATTAGCTTTCCCAAGTCCTTTTTATCTACATCACACTCGGGAAGTGAGTATCCCCTTCTTCCCTTTTTACTTTCCTCAAATATTAAAGGTTCCCTCATTTCATTTTCTCCAAAGATAAGAAAAATTAACCACTGAAGACGCTGGACTCACTAAAAATTTTAAGGGTAGCCGCAACTTTTAGGTTGCGCTGGTTTAATTTTCGCAGGCTCTGAGCCTTGCGGCTACAATTACGATTACCAGATTATAAATGGGCGAAGTTACTCGCCCTTGGATAATTTATAAATTCTGAAGCGCTAAGATAAGTTTGTCAATCTCCTCCTTAGTTCTCTTTTCAGTTACACAGAACAGCAGGGAATTCCTTAATTCAGGATAAAATTTCTCCAAATCAAACCCTCCTATGATTTTATTATCCAAAAGCAGTTTATTTATCTTATCAGAAGAGATGGGGCATTTTACACTAAACTCTTTAAAAAAGGGACTGGTAAAGTCAAGCTCAAATCCGGGAATTTGACATATTTTTCTGGCAGCATAGTGAGTCTTTTGCAGGCAAAGATTAGCAACTTCCTTTAATCCTTCCTCTCCCAGGGAGGATAAATATATAGCAGCCCTTAAGGCATTTAAACCCTGATTAGTGCAAATGCTGGAAGTTGCCCTCTCCCTGCGTATGTGTTGCTCTCTGGTTTGCAGGGTTAAAACAAATCCTCTTTCCCCTTTTTTATCCGTAGTTTCCCCTACAATTCTGCCGGGCGCCTTTCTTAAAAATTTCCTCTTGCAGGTAAAAATTCCCAGATAAGGTCCTCCAAAATTAAGATGATTACCCAGAGCTTGTCCTTCTCCCACAGCTACATCTGCATTGTAATCCCCGGGGGGAGTGAGCAAACCCAAAGATAGAGGATCTACCGAGACAATATACAGAGAACCAAATTTATGAGCAATTTCCTCTAACTGGTTAACTTCCTCCAAGCATCCAAAGAAATTAGGATTTTGAACAACCACACAGGATGTATCCTCATCAATTTTTTCTTTTAACTTAGCAACATCAGTTATTCCATTTTTATAACCTATCTCCACTATAGATAGACCTAATGCCTTTTTTATATAAGTAGTGAGAACCCGACGATACTCAGGATGAAGGGTTTTAGTGGTTAGAATCCTCTGGCGATGGTTAACCCTGTGGGCTAAAATAACTGCCTCAGCTAAAGCTGAGGCTCCCTCATAAAGGGAAGCATTGCATACATCCATTTTAAAAAGCTGACAGACAAGACTTTGATATTCATAAATGGCTTGCAGAGTTCCCTGGCTGGCCTCTGCTTGATAAGGAGTATAAGAGGTATAAAATTCAGACCTGGCGGATAAATGATCAACCAGGGTGGGGATAAAATGGTCGTAGCTCCCCGCTCCTAAAAAAGATACATATTCATCTAAATTCACATTTTTTTTAGAAAGCTTTCTTAGCTTGCTAATTAGCTCCATTTCTGATAAAGATGGGGGCAGGTCAACCTCAGTTTTTAACCAGAGATTTTTAGGAATACTTTTAAATAAATCATTTAGTGATTTTAGACCTACCTCCTCCAGCATCTTTTTTTGATCCTCTTTTGTATTGGGAATATAAGGGATCAATCTTCTTCCTCCTTTTTAATAAGTTCCTCATATTTTTCTGAATCCATTAAGGTGTTAAGTTCGGTTAAATCTTTCATCTTTACCTTAATCATCCACCCCTCACCATAAGTATCCTTAGTTATTAACTCTATCTTTCTTGGCAGTTCCTCATTTATATATATCACCTCTCCGGTAATCGGAGAGGTTAAATCAGATACAGCCTTAACCGATTCTATAGATCCAAAAGGAGAATCCTTTGTAACTTTTTCTCCCACAGAGGGAAGCTCTACATAGACAAGGTCGGTTAGCTGTTTTACCGCAAAATTTGTAATGCCAATAGTAGCTATGTCACCCTCAATCTTTGCCCACTCATGAGTCCTGGTATACTTTAAATCTTTTGGATACATTTTCCTTTCCTTGCACATTACATATTACTTGTTACTCTCGGCAGGTCTAAAGACCTGCACTACTCTTCTTACGCAGGCTAAAGCCTGCGGCTACATTCATTTGGTTTGTCTCATTAATCTGGTTTTTACATATCACATATTACCCATTACATATCACTTCTTCTACGTCCTTTGCCTCTTACTTCTTACTCATTACCCATCACTCATTACACATTACTTGTTACTCTCGGCAGGTCTAAAGACCTGCTCTACATTTACTGTAGCCGCAACCTTCAGGTTGCGCATATGTCTTCACAGGCTCTCAAGCCCCGCGGCGACTCATCGCACATTACTTTTCCTATCGTACATTTCCTTAGCCCTTTTTGCAATATGTTCAGCAGTTAAACCAAATACTTTCATTAACTCCCATGGTGCTCCGGACTCACCAAATTTATCCTCCACTCCAATCATATCCATAAGCAATGGTGCAGTATATCTTTTGCCCTGTGCAACTATCCCTGCTACAATATTTCCAAAACCACCAACCTGATGCTCTTCTGCTGTTACTATAATCCCTGTTTCCCCCGCTGCCCTTACAATTGCCTCTCTGTCAATTGGCTTGAGGGTATGTACATTTACCACTCTTGCCTCAATTCCATATTCTTCTTTTAAAATAAAAGCTGCCCTCATTGCCTCTGGAACCATAGGTCCACAGGCAATTATGCTTAAATCCTCCCCTTCCGAGATATAATCGGTAGAAAACTTTATCTCAAATGCTTTTATAAAATTTTTTTCCTCACCTCTATACCTTATTATGTTTGCTAAACCAAACTTATAGGGAGTATCTCTGGTGGTTACCAGGGGAGTTGCTTCCCTTGCATATCTAACTACACAAGGTCCATCAATAAATGTTAGTGCCTTAGTTGCTTTTTCTGTCTCAAGCGAATCACAGGGAACAGCCATATGCATATTGGGTAGATAACACATATTGGTAATTTCCTCCAATGCCTGATGGGTAGCTCCATCTTTCCCAACTGAGATACCCCCATGAGCATCGGCGATCTTTACATTGAAGTTATTGTAACACACAGTAGTTCTTAGCTGGTCCCAATTTCTACCGGTTACGAAGACCCCGTAAGAACCAATAAACGGTATTTTTTTCTCCTTAGCTAAACCAGAAGCTACCAAACTCATATTAGCCTCAGCTATACCTATACTGAAAAATCTATTTTCCCTTTCAGGATGATTTGCGTAGAATTTGTTCATTCTTATTGAATTTGTAATATCAGCCCCCAATGCAACAACTCTTTTATCATCACCCAATCTTTCTATAGCTCTGCCAAAGCCATTTCTGGTAGCATCCATTTTAACTTTCATCTTATCAGTTGAATTCCACCAGTAATCTCTGCTAAACTTAGGCATAAAAGTCCCTATCTTTTTATCAACCTGTTTTTGATAATCATCGGCAATTTTTAAAAGCTCATCTACTTTCTCCCTGGTAAATTTAGGGTCTTTTATATCTTTTAAAGCTTTATCCAATGATTCTTTTCCTGACCTTCCATCCTTTGGAACTATACCATGATAGCCAACTACATTCTCAGCGAAAGATACGCCTTTTCCTTTAGTTGTTTTAGCAATTATTACTGTTGGTTTTCCTTTGAGTTTTTCAGCATCATCTAAAGCATTCAGAATCTGTTTTATATTATGACCATCAATCTCAATAGTGTTCCATCCGAAAGCTCTCCATTTATCAACAATAGATTCCAATCTCATAACTTTTTCTGTAGGACCATCAATTTGCAAATTATTTCTATCAACAATAGATACAAGATTATCTAATTTATAATGGGCAGCACACATTATCCCCTCCCAAATAGAACCCTCATCAAGCTCCCCATCCCCATTAATAGAGTAAACTCTGTAGTTTTTTCCCTCTAACTTAGCATTAAGTGCACAGCCTACCGCTACACCTAAACCTTGCCCTAAGGATCCAGCGGAAAGCTCAACTCCTGGTAGCTTCAATCTATTGGGGTGACCTTCGAAACCAGACCACAATTTTCTTAGCTTTACCACTTCTTCTATCGGGAAATAACCTGCCTCACCCAAAGCTACATACAAAGCAGGGGCCTTATGACCTGTGGACCAAAAAACTCTATCCCTGTCTTCCCATTCAGGATTTTTTGGGTCATGTCTTATCTTTTTAAGATACAGGGCTGCAACAATATCCATAATTGATAAGGTCCCACCTGTATGTCCTGAGCGAGCTGCAGTAAGAGCAACCATATTGTAAGCTCTCATTTCTCTTGCTTTTTTTACCAATTCTTTCACTGTATAATCTTTTCTTACCTTTCCTGTTTCAGAGTCTATAATTGGCATTGGACATCTCCTTTCTTACCCTTTCATTTAATATACCTCAATAGCTTTCTTAATTCTTCTTAGCCCTTCCAGTATATTTTCTCTGGAAGTTGCATAGGAGAGCCTAATATATTCTTCCCTCTCCCCTTTATTTCTTCGGCCAAAACAGCTCCTGGATAATACTGCTACACTTCCCTTGTGCAAGAGGTACTGTTGAAGTTCTTTTGAACCTGATAAATTAAGATTTTGGCAAGCTCTGGTTACATTTGGATATATGTAAAAAGCTCCCTTTGGTTTTAAACATTCAATACCTTTGATATCATTCAACCCTTTATAAATAATATCTCTTCTCTTCTTAAATTCTTCTACCATAGCTAAGGACTTATCCTGTGGACCTTTTAGAGCTTCTACTCCCGCATATTGGGTAAATGTTGCCGTACAGGAATCAACATTTGTCTCTATTCTGGCAATATGAACGACCAGCTCTTTCCTCATTACTCCAAATCCCAATCGCCAGCCCGTCATAGCATAAGTTTTGGAGAACCCATCAACCAAAATCGTTCTTTCCTTCATCTTAGGGATAGAGACAATGCTCTGGAACTTCCCTTCGTAGAGTATGTTACAGTAAACCTCGTCAGAGAGCACCCAAATATCATTTTCAATAGCTATCTTAGCAATAGTTTTTAAATCATCATAGCTTAAAATACCCCCGGTAGGATTCTGGGGAGAGTTAATAATAATCATTTTTGTTTTTGGAGTTATTCTTTTTTG
>JAUWJJ010000214.1 GCA_030607765.1 Candidatus Aerophobota bacterium | reverse complement strand
GTATTCCTATGGAGATACTCAGTTGGGTCAGGGTAAGGAAGGTGCACGAGATTTTCTTAAAGATTCTAAAAACCAGGCTATAAAAGAGGAAATAGAAGGAAAAATAAGGGGAAAATTTGGCCTGAATAAGAAAAAATCACCACAAAACCTGCAAAATAAAGAAAGTTCTCCTAAGGACAAAGATAAGAAAATGGGAGGTTGAAACTCCCTTACCTGGTAAAGACGTAGTGTAGACCTTTGGATCTGCCAAACTTGGTAAGCCTGAAGGCTTGCACTACATCATCAGGCCTAAAGGCCTGAGCTACATAGTTCATAAGAAGAAGAGAAAATGAAAAAAATTGCCTTGGTGCTGTTTTTGATAATGTTTGCTCAGGTAGCTCAAGCTTACCAGAACTATTCAGTTGGTGAGGTAGAAGTTCAATCTCAGTCTTCCCGTACCCAAATAACTCTGAGGTTATCTGAAGAAACAGGGTATGTAGTGAAAGATTTGCTCAATCCTCCCCGCATTTTGCTAAATCTTTATCCGGCAAATCTTATCTACCATAAAAGAGAAATTAAGGTAGAGGATAAATTTGTTAATAAGGTTCGCTTAGAACGCGACTCCGAAAATGTAGCAAAAGTAGTGGTGGATCTTGCTAAAGATAATTATGTTTACGATGTTTTCCTCCTCAAAGGTCCTTATCGCTTAATTATTGATGTAAGGGAAGCTGAGGAAGATATAATTGCCGGCCTATTGAAAAAAGAAATAGAAGAGGAACGAATCTCTCCTTCTCCTCCTTCTCCCCCTTCTCTGGAAGAGAAGATGCTAATCCAAAGAATAATTTTGGATCCAGGTCACGGAGGAAAAGACCCTGGAGCTATAGGTCCCTCCGGTCTTAAGGAAAAAGAAGTTGTCCTGGCTATAGCTAAAGAATTAGCTACTTTACTTAGAAAAAACTTAAAGGTAGAGGTTTTTTTAACCCGGGAAAATGATGAGTTTATTTCCCTTAGCAGAAGAACAGAGATAGCCAATCAATTAAGAGGAGATATTTTTGTTAGTATACATGCTAATGCGAGTTGGAGTTATGTAGCAAGAGGAGTGGAAACCTTTTTCAACTCTCGATACGTTCATGGAGAAGGAGCCGAAGAGGTAGCAATTAGAGAAAATTATGTACCAGAAGCAGAGAAAATTTCTGAAGGAATAAAAGGTATTCTATGGGACTTAATTCAAAATCAGTATCGTAGCGAAAGCAATGAACTGTCTCATCTGGTTCAAAAGGAGCTCTCCCGTACTTGTGGACTTATTGACCGAGGAGTAAAATCAGCCGGGTTTTATGTTTTAAGAGGGGCCAGGATGCCAGCTGTTCTTGTGGAAGTTGGTTTTATCTCCAATCCCTGGGAAGAAAAGAAACTAAGAGAAAGGGATTTTCAGTTTTTAATTGCTAAGGGAATTTATCAGGGACTGGCCAAACACATTAAATCTTTTAATGAAAAACTAAACCAATAAGGATGAGAAATGGTTTCAAGTAAAAAGAAAATTTTGTTGTGGGTGGGAGTAATAATTGTTAGTTTTGTAGTCGGGATATTTTTTGCTCCTTTAATTGGAGAAAAAGCATATGAAATTAAAGAATGGATAGTTAAACCTCCTCTACCTCCCCGAACAAGAATGGTTAAGCTTTACTTTTCTCTTGCCCAGGGAGAGTATTTAGTTCCCCAGCAAAGGAAAATTCTTCTTCCCGAATCAGCCAATGAAGAAAACAAAGAAATGAAGGTTGTCCTTGAAGAACTTATAAAAGGACCAAAGAATAAAGATTTATTTTCCACTATCCCTCCGGATACAAGAGTAAGAGCAGTTTATATAAAAGATGAAATCATTTATGTAGATTTTTCCTCTTCCCTTAAAGAAAAGCATCCCGGGGGAACTACCGGGGAACTGCTCACTGTTTATTCAATTGTTGATACCCTTTTAGATAATTTTCCTTCCTACTCCCGGGTTCAAATCCTTGTCCAGGGAGAACCTCAAACTACTTTAACCGGACATATAGATATAAGGCATCCCCTTCCCCGAAATTCTGAGATTATTAAATCTTTTTCAGAGTGATAAAGTGATGAAAGAGACAATTGGAATATTTGATTCCGGAATTGGGGGACTTACTGTAGTCCGTGAAGTAATAAAGCTGCTTCCCTGGGAATCGATAGTTTATCTGGGAGATACCGCCAGAGTTCCTTACGGAGCCAAGTCGAGCTTAACAGGTACTAAATTTTCTGGACAGGCTATAAATTTTCTTCAAACCAGAGGAGTAAAATTAATAGTAATTGCCTGCAATACTGTTTCAGCTCTGAGTTTATCCAGCCTCAGGCAAAAGTTTTCTTTCCCCATTATCGGAGTGCTAAAACCAGGAGCAGCTAAAGCGGTAAGGGCAACCAAAAATGGAGTAATTGGAGTTACAGGAACTGAAGCTACTATCAGGAGTAGAGCTTATCCCAAAATAATTAAATCTATAAATCCCAAGATAAAGGTAAGGGGGAGAAGCTGTCCCCTTTTAGTTCCCCTGATAGAGGAAGGTTGGTTAAGGGGAAAAGTTACCCATAGTGTAGTTTCCTTTTATTTAAGACCTTTATTAAAAGAAAGGATAGATACCTTAATTTTAGGCTGTACTCATTATCCTCTTCTTAAACCAGTAATTAAGAGAATAGTTGGAGACAAAATAGTTCTCATAGACTCTGCCCGGGAAGTAGCTAAACAGGTAAGAAAAACTCTAAAAGAGAAAAATATGCTCAAAGAATTTAAGGATTTTAGTGGAAAGTTATCCCAGTGCCATTTCTTCGTTACCGACAGGCCGAGAAAATTCTCATCTTTAGCAAAGATATTTCTGGAAAAAAATATAAATGGGAATGTTCAAAAAATAAT
>JAUWJJ010000047.1 GCA_030607765.1 Candidatus Aerophobota bacterium | reverse complement strand
GATAAATCGGCAAGCTACAAGGACATCAAAACAGCCGATAAATCGGCAAGCTACAAGGACATCAAACAGCCGATAAATCGGCAAGCTACAGCTCGCAATGACAAGCGAGCAACCTCACATTACATCTTACATCTCATATTTCACATTACATATTATACTCGGCATGTCTAAAGACCTGCTCTACATTTATTTTTTAGGAAAACTTACCTGTTACAGTAAAGGATGTCTGGACAGTCAGCAGGAAAAGGTCTACGCTGGTTAAATGAAGATGATGGAAATGGAACAAATAGATAAATCAATTAGAGAATGGCTTGAACAGAGAAAACGGAACGTTCCATTCGTTCCATTCAGATCCTTTTAATGTTTTTACTAATCCACTTTGCGTATTCAGCTACAGCTTCCTCAATGTCGTACTTAGGCTCAAATCCCAGACACTTTCTTGCCAGAGATGTATCCAGAGTTTCACCTCGAGGAAAAAGTTTACCTGAGCCTATCTTAACTTTGGTAGGGGTAGAGCTGTATTTTTTAGCAATATCAACAAGGTCCAGAAAGTTAATAGCCTTATCGGCGGCAATATTAAAAGTTTGATATTTTAGGTTTTCTGCCTTGTAAACCAGAACTGTACCCCAGGCTGTATCTTTAACATAGGTAAATCCTAAACTCTGGTCAGCTCCCTTTTCCAGTTCAAGATTAGAGAGCCCTTCTATACATCCAAATAAAGTTTTAAATAAAGGGGGAAGCTGGGAGGGAAGGCGGCCTGGTCCAAAGAAAAAGTAAGGTCTAACAATTCTGAAATCTATTCCATAGTGATTTTGGTACTGAAGGCCCAAAAACTCTGCTGAGGCTTTACTTGCTCCGTAAAGATCGGAAGGTTTTACTGGATAAGTAGTTTCACAAATTCCTCCCTTTACTTCTCCGTAAACAGCGCCAGAGCTTATGTAAATTACCTTTTTTACCCCATATAACCTTGCCATCTCTAAAATATTTAAACTACCCATTATATTAAGAATTGTACCCTGGTAGGGATTTTTCCAATACACCGCTGTAGCCGTAGTGGCTGGAGTATGAATTATCCCTTCTATCTCACCCTCGAATTTTTTGAAAGTTTGAACTAATTTGGGCCAGTCAAGAACACTACCCTTAATTGGAATAAGCAGGTCTTCTACCTCTTCAAGATAATCAAGCCTTTGAAATGTTACATCAAACATAATAATCTTCTTGCCTTCTTTGGCAAGATAATAGGCCACCCAGGAACCTAAAAGTCCATATCCTCCTGTTATTAGAACGGCCATTTTTAACTCCTTAGATTTGTTTAAAAATTGTTCCTTCAGCAGGAATATCCAATAATTTTTTCAGTTCTTCATCTAATTTAGTTAAAGTTATAGAGTATCCGCCCATTTCCAAAGAAGTAACATATTCCCCAATATAGGATTTATAAATCTTTATATTTTTCCCTTTGAGCATTTGAGCTACTTTACGGTAAATTATATAAAGCTCTAACAGGGGAGTAGCACCAAAGCCATTAATTAAAACAGAAACTTCATCTTTGGATGTAAAAGGTAAATCTTGCAATATTTTATTCATTAAAACTTCACTTGTCCCATCGGCTGATTTTAATTTCATTCGCTCAAGTCCTGGCTCTCCATGTTCTCCCACTCCTACTTCCATTTCATCTTCTCCCAAGGTGAAAGTAGGTTCACCCGCAGTGGGGACAATGCAGGGAGAAAGTGCTACTCCCATCGTCCGAGAGTTAAAAGTAGTCTCATCAGCTACTTTTTTAACTTCTTCTAAACTTGCTCTTTCCTCAGCTTTTGCTCCCGCTACCTTCCATACTATCATCTGACCGGCTACCCCTCTTCTATTACTCATTTTTTCCTTAGGTCCTGATCCTACGTCATCATTTACTATAACCTGCTCAACTTGTATACCCTCATCTTTAGCCATTTCCATAGCTATCTCTACATTCATAATATCTCCTGAATAGTTGCCATAAATGCAAAGGACGCCTTTTCCAGAATCTACTGCTTTGATTGCATCATAAAATTGTTGAGCAGAAGGAGAAGAAAAAATATCACCTACAGCTACTGCATCTATAAGAGCTTTACCAATGTATCCAATGAAAGTAGGTTTATGTCCTGAGCCTCCTCCACTTACCAGTCCTACTTTTCCTGGAATGGGAGCATTTCTTCTCACTACCACTCGGGATGCTGGAAGTCTTTGAACCTGGTTTGAGTGAGCTAACAAAAACCCCTCTAACATCTCCTCTACTACTTTGTTAGGATCATTAATAAATTTTTTCATTGTTAAACTACCTCCAGATCAAACTAACTCAAATTTATCAATTAGCTCAGTTTCAGTAAGAATTTTTTTCAATTTTTCTTTGCCCCTCTCATCCAAGGAAGTTAAGGGTGGCCTGGGCGGACCTGCAGGTAAGCCTATAATCTGCATAGCAGCTTTTATACGAGCAATATAATCAGCAGAACTTTTCCCACCTAATATAAAATCTAATAGAGGAGTAATTTTTCGATGTATATCTTTAGCTCTAACATATTCATCTTCTCTTTCAGCTCTGTATATCTCCAGCATAGTTTTGGGAATAAAATTAGCTAAACCTGTTACAAATCCTTTTGCTCCCATAAAAGAAGTGTAAGGCTCATATCTTGCCCCAACCCCATTAATTATAGTAATCTTATCTCCCAGAATATCTATTATCTTATCGAATTTCTCAATATAGGGGGTATTTTCCTTAAGAGCTACGATGTTAGGAAGCTGTGTTAATTTGCTCATAGTCTCTATTGAAATATCTACTTGAGTAGCAAACCAGTTATTATACACCATAATCCCTAAATCAGTTTCCTGGCATATGGTTTTGTAGTGATTTAAAATAATTTCCTCCGATGGTGCCCAGTAATAAGGAGGACTTATCATCAGCCCATCAGCTCCTGCTTCCCTGGCATATTTAGCCAACTTTATCACTGCCCTGGTATCAGTATGATTGCACCCTACTACTACAGGAGCTTTCCCTTCAGTCTCCTCTACAACAATTCTAAATATTTTACCTTTTTCTTCATCACTGAGCATAGGACATTCTCCCGTACTTCCTGTAGGAACTAATACTCCCGTACCCTCCTGGATTCCGCTATCCAGTAAAAAACGGGTATGTTCTCTCAAGCCCTCCTCATCCAGCTCAAAATCGGACTTAAAAGGTGTTGTCATTACTACCACTACCCCGCATATTTTCTCTTTTAATTCCTCAAATTTTTGGACAGAATTCATTTATTAAACCTCCTTTTTTTGTCTTTAATTAAATGAAAATTCACAGATGCTACCGGTTCTTCTCCTTTTAGGATTCTTACCACATTCTCTACAGAAACCAAATCCATATTTCTGATAGCTTCTCGGGTATCTGCACCCATATGAGGGGTGGTAATTATATTGTCCAGTTCTAATAAAGGATTAGTTGTTGGCGGCTCTTGTAGATAAGCATCTATGGCAGCTCCTGTTATTTTTTTATTTTTTAAAGCATAAAATAAGGCTACCTCATCTACTATTCCACCCCTTGCCGTATTAATAAGGTAAGCTGAGCTTTTCATTAGCTTTATCTCCTCCTTTCCTATCATACCTTTTGTTTTCTCTGTAAGAGGGACATGCAAGGATACAAAGTCTGATTCCTGAAGGAGTCTCCGTAAAGAAACATATTCAAAGTTTAAATTCTTTGCCAGCTTTGCCTTCTGGTAATTATCATAAACCAGTATTTTTATATCAAAACCGCTGGCTCTTTTAATTACTTTTTTTCCTATCCTACCTGCTCCTATTATACCTAAGGTTTTTCCCTCCAGCCCTACTCCTACTATCTTTTCCCATTTTCTTTCTTTTATGCTTCTATCTGCCTGAGGTATCTTTCTGGCAAGAGAAAGAATGAATCCAAAAGTTAAATCAGCCACTGCATCATCATTAGTGCCTGGTGCATTTGCTACTACAACTGCTCTATTTGTAGCCTCCTCCACATCTATATTATCTACTCCTACTCCATGTTTGGAGATTACCTTTAATTTATCCGCTTTCAAGATAACCTTAGCTGTAACCTCATCTATTCCAATAATTACACCATCTATTCCCCCAATAATTTTTAGTAGTTGTTTTTCCTTAAGAGGATATTGATAAGATGCTTTGATTGGTTCACACCCGGCCTCTCTCAATCTCTCATACCCATTGGAGTATTTACCAAAAGAGGTGGTAGGAGTTATAAGTACTTTATGTACTAATTTTAAAGAGCTCATCCCTTTACCGCTCCAGCAACCAAACCCATTTTGACAAATTTTTGAATGGCAAAGTAAAGTAGGGCTGGTATCATCCCCGCAACAATAGCTGTGGCGGCGAGTCTGCCTGGGTCAACAATTTCTCCACCCCATAAAAAGAAACTAATATGAATGGGTAGGGTATACTTATCTGCAGTGTCTAAGAGAACCGAAGAAAATATAACATCACCCCAGGAAAGAACAAAAGAAAAGATGGCTACGGTAACAAGTCCTGGTGCTGCCAAGGGCAGGGTTACCTTCAGGAAAGCTTGAAATCTGGAGCATCCATCAACCATAGCAACCTCATCAAGCTCCCTGGGGATACCCAAAAAATACCCTCTTAACATATAGGTGGCAAAAGGACCCGTATAGGCCAGGTGAACAAGTGCTACGCCAATAAGAGAATCAAACATACCTATATTACTTAAGATTATTGTTATGGGAACCATTAGAATAAAAGGTGGGAAAACATAGGCAAACAATATATAGTAAGATACCATTTGTTTTCCTCTGTAGGAGAATCTTGATAAATTGTAAGCGGCGATACTACTTATCAGCATAGTTAAAGCTACCGTAACTAGGGCTACGAAAAGAGTATTAAGTAAAGGGGTTATGATAGTTGGTGATATACTAAGATAAGTACCGACAACTTCTGCCATACTTCCCTTGGGAACTATGAAAATATCCTTGAAATTTAGCAAAGTAGGATTCTTTGGTGGACCTATGCCCCACACTTCAATCTCCGGTGCAAAAGAGGTTTTCATAATCCAATAAACTGGAATAAATATCCAGGCCAGCAATAAAATAAGTGAGATAATTAAAAAAGGTTTTTTAATATTTGTTTTTCTCATTTTTATCTCATTTCAGTTTTTTTATAGTGAAATAAATTAAAATGGCAAAAATTGGAAGAATGGCAACAGAATAAGCGGATGCAAGAGGGTAGTTTAATCCCATTAAAAAGGCTATTTTATAAGAAGCCATAGGAATTGTTAGAGTTGCATTCACAGGGCCTCCCATCGTCATCAGTTTGGGAATTACAAAATCACCCATAGTCCACATCAATGAAAGCACACAGATAATCCAAAACACCGGCTTTAAAATAGGTAAGGTTATAAATAGCAACCTTTGGTAAGGAGAGGCTCCATCTATCTCGGCTGATTCATACAATGCAACCGGTATTGCCTGTAGTCCAGCTAAAAACCCAAGGTAAAAAAAGGCCAGCCATGCCAGACATTAACTAAAATAATTGAGGGCATAGCGTATTTGTATCCAAGCCAATGAATAGGAGTTAATCCCAATGTCGTGAGGATAAAATTCCCAACACCTCTGTAATCATATACAAACCAAAACATCACACAACAGATGAAGGATGGAAGGGCCCAGGGTAAGATTGAAAGTCCCCTCAAGATGCGTCTTCCTTTAAATTCTTGATTTAACAAAAGTGCTATCCCCAAACCAATTAGGGCCTTAACTAAAACAGCCGGAAATGCGTAGACAAAAGTATTTTTAAGACTAACATAAAATAGGGGGGAGTTAAATATTCGGATAAAGTTCCTCAACCCGGTAAAAGTTGCGGGACGACCTATGGGCATATACTGAAAACTCATCCAAACAGTAAAGAAAAGAGGGATAATTAAAATTGAAGCCAAAGCCACCATTACCGGCAGAATATATGCCCAATTTGATAGAACTTTATGAATTTTAAGTCTCATTTATTTATAATTCTCCCCCTATGGTGCAGAGGCTTAAAATTTAGTAACGGCACCATAGGGGGAGACCAAGCGTTTTCTTCCTTTACTTCCTATAGCCTATTTGACCCCGTATGCTTCACGAACCATATCCTCAATTTTAGCCTGATACTCATCAATAACTTTGTCAAAGTCCTCTCCCTTAACAACTGCTTTCAGAACCATATCATTGGCCATCCAACCTGTGCAGAAATCTGCCATTACAGATGTTGCCTCTCCCATAGGATAAGTAACTGGCCATTCGTGGAATTTTGTTCTTATTGCCGCCTCATAAGGATCTACGCCCATAAATGGATATTTACCTTTTTTCCAGGCATCGCTTAGAACTTTCATTTGGCTTTTGAATATGGGTAAGTTATAAAACTGCGACTGCTCACACCACCCTTTTCTATAGGCCTCTTTATCCCCAAAGAAAGTATATAACAGACCTTTTGCCAAATCGGGATATTTGGTTGATTTGAATATGAAACAGGATTCCTGTCCCAGATCTATGGGAAAAGCATCGGGTACAACCATAGTTTTTGGAACCAGTTCTGGTTTCCCTGTCATTACAGCATACCAAATACTCATCGGATTTGAAGTCATGGCCACTGTTCCGTTAAGAAAGGCCATATTATTGGATATATCTACCCATGCGCCTGAATCCGGCGGAGTCAATCCTTTATCGAATATCCCTTTCAAAAAGGCAAAAGTTTTCTTTGTAGCTGAGCGGTAGGGTTCTTTTCCAAACATAATCCCTTCAAGTGTTCTGTCACTCATAAAAGCTCCACCAAAGCCATACCAATAAAGTGCAAAAGTCCACTCGCTATCAAAACCACTTCCCCCTAAGGGTATACCTATTCCGTAAACACCTGGCTCTATGCCGGTTAGTTTTTCCGCAGCCTCGATGACATCCTTCTCACTCTTAAAGGGGAGCATATTCAAAATCCCAGCTTTCTCAAAGAGGTCTTTTCTAACATGCATCCAGGTCAATTCAAAGCCAGATGGAATAGCATATACCTCTTCATGCACTTTTCCAACCTGTAATTTAAGGTCAAAGAAATCATCCCTTCCAAGTTCCTCAACGATACTATCCAGAGGTAGCAGTAAACCAATTTCAGCAAATTTAGTGAAAGGCATTCCTCCTATCACAATATCCGGTTCTCTTCCGGCAGCAATGGCTATAACTAATTTAGGTGCTATATCGGCAACTGGAATCCAGGTAATTTTAACATCCACTCCCTTTTCAGCAGCCCATTCATAAATAAGTGAGTTTGCCCAATAGGCCTGTGCTGGGGCAAAAGAGGCTCTTCCCCAAATTCTCAACTCTGGCCTTGCCTGTGCCATAGCAATTCCAGTGATAATAAACAAAATGACTACAGCCAAGACCATGCTTCTCATCACCCGAAAAGACTTTTTCTTCATTTTTTCTCCTCCTTTTGTAATGGGATTTACCGTAAAGTTACACGCTTTTAACAGCTACCATCACCTCCTTCATTTTTTGACTCTATATTTTGTCTTTCCTAATTATATCCCTGGTATTCCCCTATAAAATTTTCCCAAAGTGTGGGAAGATTATTCCCCTTAAATTCCACAGTTACATTGTTGATTCTTTTAACCTGAGGTATTTTACTGGCCTTCCCTGCTTCACAGGCATCAAAAAACT
>JAUWJJ010000200.1 GCA_030607765.1 Candidatus Aerophobota bacterium | reverse complement strand
TGATGGATTCAAGATTCTGCAATTTCTTATCAAAAGACTTCCTGCCATCTCGATCTCCCTGTCTTATCTTCCTTACCAAGATTTTTAGGAAACCATCTTAGAGAAGCATCAGTGAAGGGCATAACTCCCATAATATGCTATTTTCCAGGCAAGAGCGGCTAAGGAAGAAGTCTTACTGGCTTTATTCCACCCCAGACCTGGTAAATCTGAAAAGCCTCAGCGTATCTCACTCCACATTGTTGTCCTCGAAAGGAAGCTATACTCCTCATAAAATCTACATAGTCAATGTTATCATGCTCTTTTAACCATTTATACTGAGATTGGTGACAGAGAAGCATCTTTTCTTTGATCTGAATAACCTGGCTAATATCAACATATTCAGTAGGCTTAAATCTCACTCCAGCTAAGGTATCCATAAAAACAATGGGAGGAACAATAGAGTGAAATTTGTGTTTGGTAACATAGTTGGGAGCGCTGGCAGCAAAGCTGGCATTGATAACTAATCTTGAAGTGGTGGTGTGGTCCATCATATAATCCTCAGGAGAGTGTGTAATAATTAAATCGGGGCGGATGGCTCTAATAAGGTCGACCACTTTTCTTACAGATTCTCTGTCTAAGTATATATCAAAGTCGCCAAAGAATCCTCCCTGAATTTTTGCTCCTAAAACCTGAGCGGACTTCTTTGCTTCCTCTTTTCGAATCTTAGCAAGCTCTGGTGGTTTAATCTCATAATGTCCCTTATCTCCATTGCATAGATAACACATAAAGATATCTGCACCCTTCTGTTTAAACTTAGCTAAGGTTCCCGCACACAGAAAGTCTATATCATCCGGATGAGCACCTACTGCCAATACATGCATTCAAAACTCCTTCTTATAAATCTTCCCTTTACTTTTTACCTGATGGTTATCTCACAGTTATCTGCTACTCCTCCCAAAAGAGTATAGGTGGTGGGAGCGGTTTGCAGAATTGATCCAGGAACAAGTGTATTTACAGGTCCATAGGCTACTAATCTGGCGATAAACCTTTGCCAGGATATTCCTCCACCTAAATATCCATCCAACCAGAAACTTCGATACTTTGCTCCCAGGATCTGTGCAGGACCTATAGTTGCTGCCTTGGGAGGAACACAGGACCAATCTCCACTAAAGGAATGAAGAGCATTTTGCATAATTGTCATTGGATGTAGTTCTACAATTCGAGGTCCGGCTTTGTTATAGCTCTCAATATCATCTCCAAATTCTTTCCCCAGATGAGCCTCCCAGAAAGCAATGTGTCCACACCATCCTATTCCTCCGTAACATATATCTGCTCCTCCAACATCCTCTATCATTTTTCCATAATCATTTATATTTTTGTTAGAGGGGAAATTAATCTGTTTCTCGGGAGGTCTTAAAGTTTTATCTATAAGGGAAAAAAAGTTTTCCTGAACTGACTTTTTAAAAGAACCGGGCCAAATCTCTGGAGCAGTTTCTCCATTCTCATTAGCATATTCATCCATATTAAAGGTGTAAACATGCCCGCAGGGAATTTTAAACCTATTAATAAGATGTGCAGCAATCTCATATTGGGAAATTGGGCCGGCAGGGATAATCATCACTAATCTTTCTCTTTTTTCAAGTGCTTCTCTTACACGAGTTACTATATCAAGGGCAAACTCAAAATAAAATTTATGCGGGTCCTCAATCACCCTTATCTTAAAATCCGGGTTAGGATGTTTGCTAATCTCCTCTTTTTTTATAGCTCTAACCCGAGCACAAACTTTTCTATCCCGAAAGGGAAGAAATCCTGAAAGATCGTAGATAAATTCAGCCATTTTAACTAACCTCTTTTTTAATTTTTTTTCTTTATCTGAAGGTTTCTAAAAAACTTTTCTCTCCCCCGGTTTTTCATTCACTTTCTCCAGCAATTGCATACAGTTAAGCAAAGCACGAGGCAAATGAAACGGTCCCTTCCACATTGAGCCTTTAAATTTAAGAGACACTGTTCCCTCTCGGTGTAGGTATCCAAACCACTCACCAAATGTTGGGTCAGGAAAGTGTTTAAAAGTATAAGTGTGAACTCGCTCATACCAATTTAAATATTTTTTCTCTCCTGAGACCTGGTAGGCTAACAACAGGGCATACAAAGCTTCAGTATGGGGCCACCAGAGTTTCATATCCCATTCTAACTGTTCAGGAGGCTTTCCTTTAACATCAACAAAGTATAGTATTCCCCCATATTTTTTATCCCAACCTTGTTTAAGAGACCAATCAAGAATTCGTAAAGCCCTTTCTGTAATTTTTTTATCATCTTTTTTTATAGCTTCTCTTAAACAGAACCATACAGATTCAATAGCATGGCCGGGATTTACACATCGCCCTTCAGGAGAATCAATAATTTCTCCGTTCTTACCCACGGTTTCAAGAAGTGCCTCTAACTTATCTTTAGCATGAACATAGAGAATCTCGTTGAGATTTTGATTAATAATTTCATCAAAACGCTCATCCTTAGCCACTTCACGTAGTTCTTGTGCTGTAGCTATCATAATCATAGGTAGCACATGGGTCTTAATCGGACAATTTTCAACATAGATGTGTGTTCCAAGTATTTTTGGATTTTTTAACCAGGAAATAACATTCCAAAATGTCTGCAGACTTAAATTCAAGGCTTCTTCATCGCCAGAGGCCTTAGCAAACTGAGCGAGACCAATAATAACAAAAACTTCTGAGAAAATACTCCAGGGCTTATAAATAGGTTTTCCCTCCCGGGAAACTCTAAAATACACTCTTTCATTCCAATCAAAAGCATACTTCTTAATGAAATCTGCACCAATTTTCGCTGCTTGTAGCCATTCCTCTCTTTTCTCAACTGTGTTATAAAGCTTGGCAAAAAGCCATGTTTCTCTTCCCTGGCCCCACATATATTTATCTGTTCCGTAAATAGAACCATCTTGATCGAGAAGTATTAAATACCCCCCGAATTCTTTATCCAGTGAATATCTCAGCCAAAAAGGAACCACATTATCTAAAAGCTGACTTCTGTAAAATGACTCCAGTTGACTAAAATTTTTCACATCCAAATTAAAACTCCTCTCCTGTAGTAATAGTTTAGATTTCCTTAAAGGTAGCCGCACCCTTT
>JAUWJJ010000003.1 GCA_030607765.1 Candidatus Aerophobota bacterium | reverse complement strand
CGCATTTCAGGGTCAGTAGTGGAGATAACACGGTCTTTGGCAACTCCCTTTTTTATCTTAGGTTTACCTTTCTTATCCTCTTCTATATCCTGGGAAACTATCCTGGCTAAAAGATTAGCAGCGTCTTTAAGCTGATTATCTACATCTTCTTTATTAACATCAATATGAGATAATACTTCTTTTACCTCAGAAACAAGTAAGGAAAGTAGTTTCTGACGTTCTTTCTTATTATCCCAGTTAATTTTTGGTTTAGAATCATCTTTGCCGTAAGCTTTTAAGGAAAGATGTGCCTTAGATTTTATCTTCTTATCATAGGCATTTTTAAACTTCAAAATCGTTTATATTATATCATGGATAAGAATTTTGTCAAATATTTCACTTGAGAAAAGAACAAGGTTTGCATAAAACTCATGATAAAAATTAGGGGTTTTTCACCAGCTTCCTAGATGTCCTAAAAAAGTAGAGATTACTATACATCCTAAGGGAGAATTCTCTCGGAAAAAAACAGTAAGAATAGGTTACCAGAAGGCATCCTTTACCCTTAGAGAGAATAAGGACCTAACCTTAGTGGTAGTAAAGGGTATGGGAGGAAAACCTCTTATGGTATTAACCAACTTAAAGATGGAAAACACAGAGGATGCCCTAAAGATAATGGAGATTATATACTTACAAGGTGGAAGTGTGAGGAAACTTCTGTTTTTTACCCCCTTGACAATAGATAAAAAATCAGATTTCATACTCCTTAGAATAACTATAAACGAAGAGAGTATGAAATCCGAGATTCTTGAGAAAGTCATCTTAATAGTCTCTCGTCCTGCTAACCCATATGGGAGACGACCAAGCCATTTCACCGTTCTTTTGGCTAACTCGAATATAATAGTAGTCAGTGTTCTGAATTGGTTGATCGTCTTCAAATATAAACCTTAAGAACTTGCTTTCCCCCTTCTCTGTATGTATCTCCTTGCTATTCTTGATTATCTGGATCTTATCAATTATGTCTACACCGGCGGCAACAACTTGAAACTTCCGAGTGCTTTTCTCAGGAGGAAGAGACGCTTCATCTCCCATAATGAACTTATTATTTAACATAAATTCTAGGTATATCCTCTCCCCAGTAGTAGCATAACAGTGTTTTCTCTTGAGTGCTTCAAATATTCCCTGACGTGTTAACTCTTTTGCTAAAATACAGGTCAGGCCACTTCGGTATTTTAAAGGCCCCGGTTGCCATTCTGGAAAGGGACTGCCAGGTCCACTTACATGGGCGTCAGATCCACCGACAAAACCCATCTTGTAACCCCTCCTCAAGGCCTCCTGTACAGATCCTTCTGGCCTGCTATTAATGACAGATCGTGGACAATTAAAATATTCGGAATTACCCCATTTAGAATATATTTCCACTAAACATTCCAATTTCTCATCGTGAAAGTCCCAGTTTGTTCCTCCTCGAGAGGGAACGAATTGAGATTCTGGCTTTTCACCCTCATCACTAGTATAATCCTCCTCTGAGCGACATACCTGTCGGGAAGTATGATGAGGGATAACTATTGCCTCCTTGTTCTTCAGTAGATGATACAACTTATCAGGAGTATTGCTCTCAGGATCCAGATGTGAATACATAGGCTCATCATCTAAGAGGTAGTACACATTCTTGTGTCCAAAACACATGTCCCTTGGGGTGAAAACAGTGCTGCCGGTCCACTCATAACCCAATAGCGTTACAAAGTGGCTCGGATGGTGGAATCTGTCAGTCTCGTATTTTATAATATTCCACGGACCCAAAGAGGTGTGCCAGAAAGGAAAAAAAAGATATTCATCTTCTCCCCCCTTCTCTCGTTTGGTCATATGTGTATCATGGTCGGTAATAGCACAAAAATCCATTATTTCTACATCTCGAGCATACATATAATATTGATGAGGGGTCAGATGCCCGTCAGACATGAGAGTATGTCCATGTATGTCTCCCCAGTAGTATTTGAATGAAGAAAAATCCTTACGCACCAACATAGGATTACTTGAACCTTCTAAGCCACTTGTCTTATCTTCTGCTTGCAAGAAATACATACCAGGGGTAGGGAACGTGACCTTTGTTCTCAATATCCCCCTTTCTTTCTTCTCGACCCGGAAACTTTCCAATGGGGTTGAATCCATAGAACACAATGTAAGTTTGATGCTTCCGGTATAACTGGGGGAAAGATTATTGTACTGATCCATTGGTTTTACAATAACCCCCGTTGGTCGGTTTAACAGAATCTGAGAAGAACAGACTACAACAAATCGCACAGGATCCTCTGCTTCATACCACAAATTGGGGGGATCAGGTAGCCTCAAAAAATTACGATTTCCAGCAATGTCTATCAGAATCTGTATGTTGATCTTTTGAGAATATTTTGGAACTTTGAAACCCGGACCACCTCCGCTGGTATCTCCAAAGATGAAAATTACTTCATCCCCCTTTTTTAGCGGCGCCCTTTCAACAACGCATCCAACTTGTTTCAACATGGTTCCCCTTTTTAACATACTCGGCAGAAGACGTACTCTACTAGAATTGTTTGATAGAGTAACTGTTACAAATTCTTACTTTTTGGGATCTGTTATTTGAGGATCGTTGCAAAAACCTCTACCCAAAAGTTGTACCTTTATTCTTCCGCCAACATCAATACCCCTCGTTCCAACGAAGTACCTGAGTTGCCAGGTACTTCGTTGGTTCACTTTTAATGACAAGGGTGTTACTGTAGATCGTCCATAAAAACTCATATCTACCCTCCTCAGTTATAAGAATAATTGTTAGTATCTGATTTAACCTTTTATAAATCCAGACATAATCCCGGAAATAAACTTTCTTTGAGAGACAAAAAACATAACGATTACCGGGAGGGTCCCTATTGTACATGCCGCAAGAGTAACCCCATATCTGGGAAATGGTGTTTCTTGAGCAAGAGAGGCTATAGCCAAGGAAATAGTGAACATTTCTGTCTTGTCGATAAGGATCAATGGCCATAGGAAGTTATTCCAAACCTGCATAAAAATAATAATTCCTAAAACACTTAGACCTGGGACAATGGTTGGAAGTACAATTAACCAGTAAATTCTAAACTCAGAACATCCATCAACACGAGCAGCATTCAATAGATCATCTGGAATTGTTCCTTCTATATATTGTCGCATTAAGAACATGCCAAAAGGAGGGATAGTTCTCGGTAAAATTAACGCCCAGTATGTATTTATCCAGCCTATTTTTCTCATCATGGAAAAAATAGGAATAATCAAGGCAAAGAAAGGGATCATCATTGTTAATAGAATAACCACGAATAATACATTTCGTCCAGGGAACCTGTATTTAGCAAAGGCGAACCCAGCTAAAGAACAGAAAAATAGAACCATCGCTGTAGTGACAACAGTTATAAACACCGTATTGAATATATGTCTAAGAAATGGTGAGGTTTTAAATAGCTCTATATAGTTGTCAAATTTAAGTGCTCTCGGAAATAATGTTTGGTTCATAGTAACAATCTCATAGGTTTTCTTGAAACTTCCAGAAAACATCAAATAAAATGGCACAAGGAAAGTCAGGGCACATAAACTTAAAAACAAGTAAATCAGGATTTTTAATAGACCTTCTCGCCAATTGATAATATTTAAGGATTTATTCTTCATTGGTACCCCTTCAAAAGTTCACTTATAGACTAAAAGTTTTAGAACCTTATAACTATTTCTTCTGTCTCATAAACTTTACCTGGACTAGAGAAGCCAAAAGAACAAATACGAACATACTAATCGCTATTGTAGAGCCGTATCCGAAGTGCAAAAAGTCAAAAGTTTCCTCGTACAGAAAAAGAGCAAAAGGAGTAGAGGAGTACTGCGGTCCCCCACTAGTCAATATAAAGGGTATAGTAAAAAGTCTAAATATCCAAACTGTAGAAATAATTAGTACAAAGAGTATTATTGGCCTCATTAGAGGAACGGTAATCCACCAAAAAGTTTGAAATCGATTCGCACCATCTATGAATGCAGCTTCGTACAGACCACGTGGGATTCCTTGTAAACCTCCAACCATCACAATGGAATAGTAACCTAATTCTCTCCATATTAACACGATCCCTAATGATAGTTTAGACCAATTTTGAGAGCTTAGCCAGGGAATAGGTTTAATTCCAAAACTAACTAATATAGCATTTAACCATCCACCATATTGCGCAAATATTATCCTAAATATAACTGAGACAACAACAAGGGCTGTGATGTAAGGGAGAATAAACAACACTCTAAAGAGGGGTTTAAGTTTTAATAAGGAAGAGATTAAAATTACCCCGACTAATAATGCAAGAAATGTCCGAATTGGTACAACAAAAAACCAGATAAAAAAAGTATTATAAAGTGCAGTCCAGAAATGAGCGTCTCTCAACAATTTTAGGAAATTTTCTCCGCCTATGTATCTCATAGGTCCAATACCTTGCCACTTATGGAAGGACAAATAGATAGAAAAAAGGACTGGCCATAAATAGAATATAGAATACAAAAGGAAAAAAGGAGAAATCCAAAGATAGATAAATCTTTTCTTGTTTATTTCCCATAAAACACGGCTTATTTTCCCTCTATTCATTATATTTTTCTTCTATGAGCTCATTTAAGAAGACATTGTTCATTTTTCTGTGGAAAGCTCTCAAAAGAGAAATTAATCTTTCAACACTTTCTCTTCTTGAAAAACCTTCCTTTCCCACGAAGAAAAAGAAACCTTTGATAAATCTGGTTAGCTTTAGTTTTTCTCGTTTTGACCCCAATAAAGAACAAGATGGAACTGCCCATCTTTTAGGGGTAGAGAAGAGGTTAAAGGAACCTGGCCTTTATTCTTAAGGATTGATAGTTTTTACCTCTTCCTATCACACCATGCGCAGTTGTTAAATTATTTGCATGCATGGTGTGATAGGAGTTATTTCAAAATCAGACCACTTCTATTTCTTCTTCCACCTCTCTACAGCGTTGTGAATAGCCTGCTCAGGAGTAACTTTACCGGCAAACATAGCTGTCAGCTGCTCTGCTGTGAGTCGTTCAAGTTCCTTGAAACCAGAAGGATAATTCAGAAAATGCAACCCTGGTTCTAATAAGATTCGAGCTCCTTGTTGACCAATTTGCTGTCCTCCTACAACCGGCCAGGGACTCGACCCTTCATAAGCCAATTTATTCAGAGCAGGATAATATCCATTAGTCAGACAGACATCACTCAATGAAGTAGATTGAGCTTCTAAGGAATGAAGATAAAAATCAGCAAAGAGCAAAGCTAACTCTTTGTTATCACTATTTTTGTTTATAAAGTACCACATAGAAACAGTACTTGCCGTATGTGCGCCATCTTTTTCCAATGTAGGGGCAGTAGTCATTCTCCAATTTCCAAATCCTTTCGACTGGGGGTTAATGGCTGCTCGTAGCTGCCTAACTCCCCAATTTTCAAACCACCACGCTGCGACTTTTCCTTCATTCAGAGCTGACACCAACTGTGGTTTGACTTGTTCTGCGGTAAACGATATTCCGGCTTTTACCATCTTATTCATTATTTTTGCCGCTTCTACACCTCTACCTTCCTCAGTATCTAAAATTACACTACCCTCACTATCGAAATAGTTACCACCCAGTTGAGAAAGGTAATCCCGGAAATTCCATGCAGTAGTCCCCCCGATGGTGTCTATGTTGTTTATGTATATTTCTTGCTCCTTAAGTTTTTCCCCCGCACGGAAATATTCATCCAAAGTTAGAGGAACAGCAATTCCATATTTATCGAAGATATCTTTTCTGTAGAAGAAGGTGACGAAATCAATTTCCTCAGGTATACCATATATACGTCCATCCCGAGTGACAATAGGCCAGAGTGAGGCAGGATAATCGTACTTAATTGGTTCTACATGGTCAGTTAAGTCTACCACTCCCCCGACTGAGATAAAAGGATCGGCAAATTCCGCGTGGACTACCATCACATCAGGATCGCTCAGTCCTGCCGACATAGCTGTAATCATCTTTATATTATATTGCCCGTAAGGAAATCCACTTGTTTTTACCTTTACATTTGGGTATTCCTTTTCAAATAGAGGAAGGGCGCAATTTTGGAAGTGATGTCTTATTACACCGGAACCACTCCATAGCGTTATCTCCCCCTTTGGTTGCTCACTAAAGATAGGCTTCCCACTTCCTATGATAAATACAATACAGGCAGTTGCAATTAACCATCTGGCCGCTCTTTTCTTCGCTTTCATGACATAAACCTCCTTATTTCATTTTTTTTATCTTTTAACTATTTAATTTATAGTTATCACCCCCCTTCAGCATTTCAAGCTTAAGAAAAGTTAGATCTTCTTTATCTAATCTACTCTTGGATATTTAATACCGCACATGTTGGTAGTGTAATCAAAAAGCGAAGCTACTTTTTCTCCTTCTCTGGTCAGCACCAACAAATCCTCTTCTTTTAACCTCCAGTTAATTGTCTTCAAATTATCCTTCAATTGGAAAGGATTCTTGGCCCCTACAATAGCAGAGGTAATGCCCTCCTGGCTAATCACCCAATTTAAAGCTATCTGAGTTAAATCTCTCTTGTATTTAAGGGATAGCTTTCTCATGGATTTTATAACCGATAGACATTTCTCAAATGTTCCCTTTTTGAACAAAAGATTTCTTGCCCTTACTTCTCCTTTTTGGGTAGGAATGTCAGCTCTTGTCTTAAATTTTCCAGTCAAAAGCCCCTGAGCAATAGGAGAATAAGCTAAAATCCCAATGTTGTGCCTGCGACAAAAAGATAGAACATCAGTATATCTTATTTCCTGCCACAAAATATTGTAGGGAGACTGACAGGAAACTATTGGTGCTATTTTTAAAGCTTCCTTGAGCTGCCTCACAGAAAAGTTGGAAAGACCAATATAACGGATCTTGCCATTTCTTTGTAAATCAAGAAGTGTTTTCATAATCTCTGAAATAAGGGAAGATTGTTGGGGTGGAAAATGTAATTGATAAAGATCAATATAATCAGTTCCTAATCGTCTGAGACTATCATTTAATTGTTCTTTTATATCTCTTTTTTCACCCAGAGCTCCAAATTTTGTAGCAAGATACACTCTATCTCTTCTTCCTTTTATAGCTCTGCCTACTATTTCTTCAGAATCTCCATAAACAGGAGCAGTATCAATAAGATTGATTCCTAAATCAATAGCCTTCCTGATAGTTTCTATGGCTATATTTTCATCTACATTCTGCCAATTCCTTTTATCACAGCCCCAGGTTCCTAAAGTTAAAACACTTATCTCTAAATCTGAATTCCCTAATTTTCTCTTTTCCATTCTTAATTTCCTTACCTTATTTTTCAAATATCTATCTTTCTTTCTAAAAATTGTATCTACAATATATCTACATAGTTAGTCACAAAAATCTTATAACTAAAGACCTTTCTTATATTCATAAAACTATTTTATTCTCCTTCGTGTATTGGATATTTTCCATATATCTTAGCTGTTTTAATCATTGCAATGAAGTTCTCCGGTTTAACAGAAGAAGATATGCTATTCCCAGAAGATAGAATATGTCCACCCCCTGGAGAGACACGCATTATACATCGTTTTGTTTCCTCGATTACCTCATCTATTGTAGCTCGACTAAGAAGACCCAGATCAATATTTCCTATTACACATACTCTATGACCATATTTTTTCTTGACTTTGCCTAAATCCATCCCTGCAGCTGGTTCTAAAGGTCCAATGCCATCAATGTCTGTATCAACGATCATATCGATAATTTGCCATATATTACCATCAGTATGTTTTATACAGTAAGCTCCTTGTTTATGTATATTGGCAACTATTTTTTTAAGATATGGATAAACAAATTCTTTAAATTGAGAAGGTGACATGAGAGGACCTGTTTTGTAAGCGTAATCATCTCCAAGCACAATAACATCTACTCCAGCCCGAATTAATCTTTTATGAAATTCCAAATAATACTCCATACTCATCTGGGCAAGATTTTTTGCCAGATGAGGGCGAAGTATGTAATCCATTAAAAGATTTTCCATACCACGAAGGTAAAAGGAATTAGCAAAAATAGTTGGTCCTATACACATGATAGCTTTCCTATTCTTAAACCTTTCTATGATGGATGGTAAATCGGATAAAATACTTTCATCATGAGGATCAGGTGGCGTATAACTTCTCAAATCCCGTTCGGATTTTATGGGTCCTTTCAGGGGGTATGGAGTGTCCTCTCCTGTAAAACGCTTTATTACACCCCAGTGGTCTTGAAATATTCCCTTTTCTTTATCTATCCATTTGATACTTCCTGGATCTGAAACCTGAGAAATTACAACTGCATCTAAATCTGCTTGTTCCACAAAGTCAAAATAAGAACCATTCCTACAGATTGAAAATATTGTATTGGGATGTATTGAGAGTTCCATGATGGGAATTCTATCTGGTTCTTTTCTCTCCAAAGCTGATACGATACGTTGTTTTGAATTCACTTTATTTTATAGCTCCTGCTAACATTCCTTTTACAAAATATTTTTGAGCAGACAAAAGAAGAACAAGAAGAGGTAATGCGACAATAATTGAAGCTGAGGCCATTTCATTCCAGTAAATATTAAAAGCTGAAATAAAATTAGCAAGTCCTACGGAAACGGTTAACTTAGAAGTGCTCTCTAGAAGAATAGAAGCAAATGGATACTCGCTCCAAATAAGAAGAAAAGCCATCAATCCAACTGTAGTAACATTAACCTTGGATAGAGGGAGGGTTATTCTTAAAAAAGCACCCATTTGGGAGCATCCATCCAAAAGAGCAGCTTCTTCTAACTCTATAGGCATACTGGAAAAATTACCATAAGAAAGCCAGGTAGCAAAAGGTAAAGTAAAGGCTATATATACTAAAATTAGGCCTGAAAGAGTATTATATAATCCTAAGCGACTTATAATAACGTAAATAGGGATAAGAAGAACTGGGCCCCATATTAGTTGAGCTATTAATATAAGAATTATAATATAAAATTGTCCTACAAAATTAAACCTGGCCAATGCATACCCAGTTAAGGTAGCCAAAATAATGGTGGT
Organism: Candidatus Aerophobota bacterium; assembly: GCA_030607765.1. Next base: position 5,289 of record JAUWJJ010000003.1, on the reverse strand, counting down.
GAAAGTAGTAGTCCCTGCCACAATTATACTATTAATAAAGTATGTTACCCATTCCGTTGTATACCCTCGTTTGTCAATCCAGGTATTTTTCATGATCTCAAAAGTAGGATTACGTGGTAGCCAGTGGATAGGAAGCTGTTGTACTTCAGACATAGGTTTTACTGCCGTCAAAAAAAGCCATACTATAGGAAACAAAATAAGGATTAATATAATGATGGAAAAAGTATACACTTCTGTTGTTACTCCAATTTTTCTAAACAATTTCTTCATGATTACCTCTTTTTGGGAGCTACAAGTACTTTTATATACACCGCACTTAATCCAAGCAACATAAAAAAGTTAATCACAGCAATGGCAGCAGATCTACTTGCTTTAGAGTACATAAATCCCTCTTTATACAAATAAATAGGAAGAGTCTCGCTGAAATGCAAAGGTCCTCCTCCAGTCATAAGAAAAATAATTACAAGATTATTAGTAACCCAAATCATAACCAATAGGGTAATAGCATACAAAGGATATTTGATCTGAGGTAAGGTTAAATAAAAAAATTTTTGCCATTTATTCACTCCATCAATCTCTCCAGCCTCATAGATTGATTGAGAAATACCTTGAATAGCGGCTGATACAACCAAAGAAAAAAGAGGAGTTAATCGCCATACTATAACTACAATCACTGCAAACAGAACAGTATCAGGGAAACCAAGCCAGGGTTTACCGATATCCAAAATATGCATATCAATCAAAACTTTATTAATAACTCCTAACTCACTGTGATACATCCATTTCCAAAGGCCAGCTACTACTACTCCAGGAAGAACCCAGGGAATAAGAATAGTGGCACGAACAATTTTTATTATATAAAAATCTTGGCTAATAAAAGAACCAATAAGAATGCCTAAGAATATAATTAGAAAAGTACTAAGTCCTGTCCATATCAGAGTATTCTTAAAAACAGTATAGGTTGTAGGAGAAGAAAGTACCTCTTTAAACGTATCAAAACCTACAAATTCGGCTACTTCCGGTCTTAAAAAATTAACATTCTGAAAACTTAACTTAAAAGTATAAAATATAGGATATAAAATAAGAAAGAAAAGAAAAAGGAGAGTGGGACAGCTCAAAATATACGGAAGTGATTTCCTGTAGAATGTATAGTTTTTACTCATACAAATCTCCTAACTATATTAATCCTACTCTCCTTTTTCACTGCATTATCCCATCTTACTTTTCTCTGGACGCGTTATATATTTTTTGTACAACTTTCTGTAGCTCATTCAATGTTTGTTGAGGTGATTTTATCTTAAACAGTGCCTCCTGAATAGTCAAACCTAACCTATCTTCAGCTTCTGTTATTCCAGGAAATGCAGGCATAGATAGAGATCCCTCGAACAACTTTCCTTGTTCATACAGCTTCGCTAAATCTGGGTAATAGTGTCTAAAACTATCCGTCTCAAAACTTACCTTCATAGCAGGTATCCTACCCATAACAACAGAACCATCCCATCCTTTTTGCTGTTCATATTGAGCCCAAAAATCCACATATTTCATAGCCTCTTTTTTGTATTCACTTGCAGAAGTAACCATAAAGACCGTGGTAGGGGTCATTATAGAGCTAGCTCTAGAATACCTTCCTGATGGTTGTTTTTTCTTAGGAGCAGCAGTTAATTTGTATTCAAATTCTTCAGGAACTTCAAACTGTGCCTTTAATAAAGGGGCGAAAGACATAGTCATATACATAGCCCCCTTAGATTGAAAGAAAAGTTGTGCCGCTTGGCGGAAATTCGTCTCTGCAAAGCCAGGTTCTGCATATTTAGATAATTTAACCCAAAAATCCAACGCATTTACAGTTCCTGGCCCGTTTATCACAACATTTTCTTTTTTCTCATCCAGCCATCTACCCCCATTTGCATAAGCTATACCCTCAAAAATATTTACATCATTGGTTCCTGTCGTTGCTGCTATTATTACTCCAAAATGTTTTGGCGGAACGTGCAACTTCTTCGCTACTTTTAAAAGTTCCTCCCATGTTAAAGGAGGATTAGCTATACCCTTATCGTCAGTTATTCCTGCATCTATAAACATTTTAGTGTTATATGCCATCATAGGAGTCATATCTACATAAGTAGACATGCCATATACTTTTCCTTTCCATATTCCTAAATCCCATATTTCTGGAACAAATCTAGGCTTCCAACTTTTAACTAATTCAGGGTCTATTTGATCTAAAGGAACTACAATCCTCATTGTGACAAATTCAGGGATGCTTTGTCCGTCTATAAGCAACAGATCAGGTAAATTACCAGCTGCGCAAGCGCTGAGCACTTTTTTTCTTTTTGTCCCCCAAAGCTGATATACCCATTCAATACGAATATTAGGATTTTCCTTTTCAAAAACCTTATTTCTGCTCTTCATGTAATCTCTTTCAAAAGAGGGGCTACCAAATTTCCAAACCCTTAAGGAAATTTGTTCCGCAAAGGAACTGCTACAAATCCCTATTGCAAATAAAACTAACAAAATAACCACATGTAATTTTATACTCATTTTCATAACTTTCATTGCTCACTCCTTATTCTTGTATTGACTATACTTAAAAAACTCTTTCTACCTACTTTCCTAATATATTACTTCATTTATTGAGTAGGTATCTAAATTCTCCCTTTAAGCATGCTTTAAGCTAATAGCCTACTTATTTTTTCACCTCCCTCCAGCCCCATTTTTAGCTTAAATTTTTGGCCTTGATATTGAATCCCTTATACCCCATTGGGTATCCAGGATAATTTTTCTTCTATAGTAATCATGCAAAATATCTTTATAAGGAGGATCAGGATCGTAGCTTTTGGCTTTTGAATCAAAGCAAAAGTAAAGAAGATTTAGCATACAATCAATTCCCATTGGAACTGTCATAACATATGAAATGTTTCATCAACAGGGTATAACTCAAATGTTTCCTGTTCCCTGGCTATTCTTGCAGCGATATCTTCCGATTCTCTCATATATTTATGACCTTTTTGCAGAATTAAATAAATATTTTTTTATAAATTCTTTAGCCTTTATCAGGATATTATTAGCATCATCAATTGCTTTTTTTTTACTTCCTGCTACCTCTAAAGTAAATACTCCTTGATAGCTAACTGCTTCAATGGTTTTGAAAAACTGCAACCAATCAATTACGCCTTCTTCGGGAACCCAATGTCTATCCTTTTTTCCATCTGTATCTTGAATGTGTAAGGCAATTAAATATTTACCACACCGCAGAATATCTGTCGAAAGATTAGCATTCTTTTTTACCAACGCATGTCCTGTATCTAAACAAAGACCCAAATTGTTACTGTTTATTTCTTCAATTAATTTACTAAGTTTTGATATATCAGATCCAAAACTCCACCCCTCTAACTCAGGCAAATTTTCAACAGCAATTTTTATTCCTTCTTTTTTTGCAAAAAGTGCTATTTCATAAAGGGATTCCTTTGTTTTATCTATTATTTTCGCCTCATTCTTCAGATTAAAAAATACTCCAATAGGATGGGGATGGACAATTACTATTTCCCCTTCCAACTCTGAGCAAAATTCAATCGACTTTTTTATAAGAGATAGAGAGCATCTTCTACATTCCTCATCAAGCGCTCCAATATTAACATACGAGAAAGGCGCATGCAGTGAATGTACTTGAAGAGAAAGATTTTTGAGTAAATCTTTAATTACCAAAATATTAGGAGAAAGTGTTGGATCTAAATGTGCTTTATCTGCCCATATCTCTATATTTGGATAGCCGGCATTCGCGACCTTTCTTAGCACCTCCTCTAACGGCTGCCAAAAGTAAACCCACGTAGAAATACTAAAAGAATTTATTTTATCCATTAACATCTTTATCCTCTCAAGAAGACTAGTTCAGAGCCACAAAAAAATTTCTGTATATTCATCTCTTACAGATAGGAAAATATTACTACAATAAAAGTAGCAATATAAAGTAATTTAAGCATTTCTTCTGCTCAAATTCCTATGACTCCTCTTAATTCTTTTATTATAATAACTTAGCTTCACGAATTAAACTAAGTACTCCAGATTCTTTCCCCTAAAACCTTCGTATTCCGGACCATAGCGATATGCACGAGACACAATATTATTATGTCCATATAATGGATCAAAAACATACGAGGGATTAACAAATTCCCAGACTATCTCGCCTTTTTTATTCACCTCAAAAATTCTTCCTGTTTGTGCTTCGCATATTAAAGTATTATCATTAGATAATCGTACACAGTTAGACATAAATCCGCTATAGAAGTTAACATTGGCATGAACTTCATCCCTATATTCCCACTCCATCTTATTAGTAGCTGGATTTACCTCTATTACACGAGAGAAGGAGAAATGATTACCATTGGCATGGAATCCGTTATCAAATAATAAAATATTTCCATTATCAAGTATTGTAGCACCGTTCTGGTGACCTAACTCCCCCTGTCCCCATCTCCATTTAATATTGCCTGTGGCCTTTTCAACAATACACACAGTATTAATCCGCCTAAAACTGATTAAAATATCATCATTAGGCAAAGTAACGCATGAATTAGCCTCAGCCCATTGATCACGAGGGCACAAAGGACAAATAACATCTATCTCTGGATCTAAATGTTCATAAGATGACCACTGCCAAATAACTTTGCCTTTTGGGGTAATCTCCTGAAGAGAATCACCCCACATAATTTTTCCCTCTGTCTTTGGAATGCCACCTTTTACTTCTACTGCAATATCTTTGGGTATTTGCATCCATCTAAGAATCATAGTATGTCCATTAGGCATACGACAAAAGTCATGATGCAAATACAAATCCTTGTAACTCCACATTACATTCCCATCCCAGTCCATTTCTAATAACTCTCCACCAGGGCCTTCCAACTCAGTCAGGGGTCCGTTTGTTATGTAGCCACTGTACAAGAGATTTCCATTAGGCAAAAGTTCTCCGTAAAGTCCTGGTGAGTAGGGCATATTCCACTTATGAACAGTACGGCCTTTCATATCAATTAACTTTACTATCTTTGATCCCAATGGAGTAAACAACGTAAAACCATTATATGCTTTTGAAGTCATATTTAGAGTTATGCCTTTTAGAATTCTTTTCATTGGATCCATTACTATTCTCCTATAGATTTGCTAATTATCTTTTAACGGAAATCCCGAAAATGTTGCACTTTCTTCCTATGTCAGATAATACCGCTATTCTTCAGTATTCTACCTAAGGTGATTGCATATCTTAGATTCCGCAATATGAGATTTAGTTCGGCTTTGTAT
>JAUWJJ010000053.1 GCA_030607765.1 Candidatus Aerophobota bacterium | reverse complement strand
GCTTGGGGGTCAAGGTAAGGTGTTCTTTCCCCCTCTAAATAAGGAAGAAATAATAGACCCTTGGAAGCGGCTGAGATAGAGGAAGTTTCCTCAGGGAGAAGCTGGTGAAAATTTAATTTTTTTCCTTTAGAGATAATTTGGCTAAGAAACCAATTTAAAGATGAACCTCCTGAGAGGATTGCACCCATAAGAATCCATTTTTGGGAAAGAGCATGGGGAATGGTATGCAGGGCCTTATCGGACTTTATAATGGGGTGATCAGTGCAAACTATTAGTAGTCCACCTGTGCCAATACTGGAAGCTATTTCCCCTACCTCAACCACTCCACTTCCTACTGTCATCATTACCTGATCTGCTCCACCGGCAAAGACTGGCGTTCCTTCCTTTAGAAAGATTTCCTTAGCTGCTTTTTTGGTAACTTGCCCTGTCCTCTGGAGTGATTCATAAAGAGGGGGAAGAAAATCATAGGGAATACATAACTTCTCAATGATTTCCTTTGACCAATTTCTCTTAGCAGTATTAAAAAGAAGTGTCCCTCCAGCATCTGTAACATCAGAGGCTACTATCCCTGTTAGCTTTAATCGGATATAATCTTTGGGTAGGAGAACTTTATATATCCTATCCCAGATGGAAGGCTCATTTTCACGAATCCACAGAAGAGATGGAGCCATAAAACCACAAGATATAGGAAGTCCAGTTATTTGGGTTAGCCTTTCTCCTAATTTTTCCTTAAGAGCTTTTACTTGAGGAATACTTCTTTGATCCATCCAGATAATGGCATCTCGCAAGGGAAGAAGGTCTTTGTCTAAAAGTACCATTCCATGAGTTTGTCCGGAAATTCCTATTCCTTGAATTTGGGATGAATTTATATGAGCCTGATTGATGAGTTTATTTGCCGCTTTAACAGTGGCTTTCCACCACTCCTCCGGGTTTTGTTCAGCCCATCCAGAATAAGGAGAATAAATAGGATACCCTTTTGATGATTTAGCAACGATTTTCCCTGTATCATTAACCAGAATTACTTTTACACTGGAAGTACCTAAATCTATACCTACAAAATAGAGCATCCTGTGTTTCATACTGTTTGCACCGTTATAAACCCCATTAGATATTTATTATCTAACAGGGTAAATATTGCTATTATACTCCCCACCTGGTTCCCTCATCCAGCATAATGAGATAATTTTTTATTGGTACATAATTGGTAATGGAGTTCCCAGAACCCAAAGCATAACCTCCACCAGACATACATTCATCTAAAATATCTCTTACGTATCTGCGCAGTTCCCTTTTCTTTAATCGCCAGAGTTTATCCATATCCACTCCACCTAATACGGCAATTCTATCCCCGTATTTCTTCTTAAATTCTTTGACTGGCATTATCGTATCTTCAAAAGAGTGTTTAGCATCTATTTTTACATCTTCAATCAGGTCTTCCATTATTGAATCTAAACAGCCACAGCTATGAAAAATATAGAGAAGTTTATTATCGTGAGCAAGTTTAGCAAATCTTTTATGCCAGGGCAGGATATATTTTCTCAGTTTTTCCGGGGAAAGAAGCGTGGCTGTCTTAAATCCCATATCATCTCCTTGAAAAAAGCCAACTAAATTATCCAGACCAATGATCTTTTTATACGCTCCATAGATTAACTCTCCTACCTTGTTTGTAGTCGCTTCAACTAAAGCTGGATTATCTTGTAGAAGATAGCTAAATGCCTCAATCCCAAATAGTTCGTTGGAGAGAACTTCAAGGACTCCCGGGGAGAAGGAAGCAAATATTCCCATTCCATGGGGCAGATTCTTAGAAACAAATTCAAAAGGCCACAGGTCTAATTTCTCAAGGGAAGGCCATGGATACTTTTTAAAATCCTCCCAGGAGGTTATTACTCCTCTTTTCTCTTCAGCCCATTTCCTTTTTCTGTGAGAGAGTGGAGCAGTATCCTCTCCTATTCTTTTTTTAGAAGTAAAAGATAGATTTCCTGAAAAGCGAAAGTCAGCGGTAAACCGCAAACAATCATAACCAAGTTGATACCAGCACTCAATATAATTTTTAAGGACCTCTTCTTGAGAGTTTTTATCCTTTGCTAAAGAAGGTTCTATCCATTTTCGGTTAAATTTCTCTGTAAAATACCTGATGATGTCTGTATCAATATGAAGTTCAGTAAAGTGGACCTTAGAGGGAATTTTCTTTCTTAGAATAACCTCTTTAAAATTTTCTCTATCCGGTTTGGGATGTTTTATGAAAAGTCTCCTTTAAAAAAGATTTCATTGTCTCTGAACCAAAGGTAAAGAGAAAATCTTTCACTCTTCCAAAACTGGGGCAGCCTGCTCTTCCGCCTAATTTCTCACATTTAATTGCAGCAACTGCGCTGGCAAATTCACTAATTATCTCTATTGGCCAATCTTTAAGCAGTCCGTAAATAAAACCACCGTGAAAGACATCTCCGCAACCTGTGGTATCCACTACAGGTACATTAAAGGCTGGCTGAAAAAATCTCTTCTTATCTGTTCCTGTTAGACAACCATTTCCCCCCTGGGTAATGACTATTAACTGAGGACCTTGTTTGAGAAAAAATTCGGTGGCTTTTTCTGCACTATTAGTACCACTGAAGCCAAGAGCAAATTCTTCCGGAACAATCAAAAAATCAATCAATTTTATCAGGGGAAGGAGTTCTTTCTTCTGAGGAGTTTCTGCATCAAGCATGGTTTTTATACCTTCCTCTTTAGCCCAGGTAGCAGATAAAAGAGCTGCTGGCAGGCCATATTCATCTAAGTGAAGAATACGGCAAGAGGTAATAAAATTTCTGGATAGTTCCTCCTTTTTGATCTGGCGAACCATGTGGTCCGTCCAATAAATGGTGCGACTACCTTTTTTCTTATCCACAACAATAAAAGCAAAATGGGGTCCAGCCTTCTCTTCTTTAATTATGATGCTTGTATCAACTCCTTCCTGAATGAATTCATTCAGGACAAAGTGAGAGAGTTCGTTATTCCCTAATTTTCCTACAAAACTTACCTTTGCTCCGAGCCTGGCTAATGTTACTAAAGCGGTGGCTACCGGTCCCCCTCCCTGTTGAATGAATCTTGTCATCTTATTCTTTGTATCAGGCTCTGGGAAATAAGGAACGATTCCTAAAATATCAACCGCACAGCTTCCAAGTCCAATCACATCAAATCTTTGCCTATTTTTGTCAACTCTGTTCATCTTTCTCTCTCAAATTGCTCTTCAGGGCTTCTTCACAAGTTCCGCTCAGGAAAAGCCCTTTTCTTCACAGGTTAGCGAATTTTAGCTCATCCTAAGAATTTTTTAAAACTGGAACCGATGGTCTTGGAATTTTTCTTTTAGAGAATATACTACTTATTTTTTTTTGAGAAGTCAAATTTGCTGCCAAATACTTAAGTTTCTTTTAAAACCTTTGAAAATAAAGTTAAAAGATTACCTCCTTGAGCAAATTGTAATCAATGAAAAATGGATTACTCTCCCCTTGAAAATCATCAAATCCAGGTCTGTTTTTAAGAAATAGTGCACTTTTAAATTTTAATTGACACTTAGTAACAGAAGGGTTGACAAAAATTCTTTTTAATCTATAATGTCTATTATATCTACAGATATGCTAGATATAATAGAGGTGTTAATGTGAAACTTTCTACTAAAGGACGATATGGGGTAAGGACAATGGCAGATTTAGTTCTTTATTATGGCCAGGGTCCTATTCTCCTGAAAGACATAGCAAAAAGGCAAGAAATTTCAAAGAAATACTTAGAGCATATAATCACTCCCCTTAAAATAGCTGGTTTAGTAAAAAGTATTCGTGGACCACATGGAGGATACATTTTAGCTAAACCTCCTGCTCAAATTAAACTTAGTCAGATAATAAAAATTTTAGAGGGTTCCATAGCTCTTGTAGAGTGTATTGATGATCCTGGGTGTTGTTCGCGGGTAGAGATTTGCTCAATTAGAGGCGTCTGGGGGGAAATAAAAAGAGCAATGGATGAAGTGTTAGAATCCATAAGCTTGAAGGATTTGGTCGAGCGGCAAAAGAAAAAAGAACAAGACAAGAACGTAATTTACAACATTTAGAAATAAGAGAAATGCTTTGAATGGAAAAGTTAAAGGAACTTACCACTTTGAAGCCCATCGAGTGGAAATTTTCAAGAAAAACAAGAGTTAAACAAGTTGACTTTGTTGGAAAAGCTCCATTGATGATTTAATTTTAAAGTATTAACGAGAATTACCTGAGGATTTAAATAGGAATGTAATTAAAAAATTTCATAAAAGAAAATAGTTACTATAGTCTATAGATAAACACCCAAGAGACTGGTGAGAGTTTTGTTCCTAAGGACTTAATACTGGCGAGATCTTTTTTAATAAGAAAAGCTGGAAATAAAAGGCAGGGGGAGGTGAAAAAATAGGTAAGTCAGTTCAGCTTGGGATAAAGAAAGTTCTTAAAGGAAAGTGTTAAATAATTAAGGTACTGTCAAAAACAAAGTGAAAAATCCTCTGTTATTCTGAATTTAAGAAGAGGATAATTGGATTTCCTAAGTTTTGACAATGTCCAAAATCGCAAGGAGATTATCTAAATGAAAAAGTTACTGAAGAGTAGGATGCTAAGTATCCTGGTTGTGTTCACTCTTGTCTTTTCTTTGGCCTCTCTGGCTGGAGCTACAGCCGTATCGGCTGGTAGAGCTAAACCCGAACCGGTGAAAAATATAATTTACTTCATCGGTGATGGGATGGGATTTAGCCCTATAGCTTTAGCCAAATACTACAGCTTGTTCGTGCTGGGTGAGGAACTAAACATGACCAAAGTGATGAACAAGGGATCAACTGCCTATATGACCAACAATTCTGCCGACCACATAGTTACCGATTCTGCCGCTGCAGGTACAGCATTGGCTACTGGTTACAAAACCAACAATGGTATGATCAGCATGACGCCAGATGGCATTCCCTTAATCACTATCTTGGAGAAAGCGCAACTAATGGGCAAAAGTACTGGGAATGTCTCTACTACCAGATTGACTCATGCCACACCAGCTTGTTTTGCCTCTCATAATATTAACAGGAATAATGAAAACGAAATCGCTGTGGATATGCTGGAACATAACGTAACCGTCCAACTAGCTGGTGGTCGGAGGAACTTTATTCCTCAATCTATGAAAGGTAGCAAGAGGAAAGATAACCGAAATCTGTTAACCGAGGCTAGCGGGTTAGGATATACAGTAGTGCAAAACGCAAATGAGTTTAGAGCTGTTGATGCTGAGGATACAGATAAACTTTTGGGACTATTCACCATGTCACATGTGAGCTACGAAATTGATCGAGATCCTGCTAAGGAGCCGAGTTTAGCTGAAATGACTCAAAAAGCTATTGAGATTTTGAGCAAAAATCCAAACGGCTTCTTCCTTCACGTTGAAGGTGGTAGGATTGATCACGCTCTCCATGTCAGCGACGTCGCTGGAACCCTACATGATACTTTAGCTTTTGATGAGGCCATAGGAGTAGCTTTAGAATACCAGAAGAAAAATCCCAACACTTTGATAGTAGTAACGGCTGATCACGACACGGGGGGAATGACCTTAACCCAGGGCAAGCCGGCAGGAGAAAAGATGGGCTATATGACGGTGAAGAACTTAAGAAGGATTGGTGAAGTTACTGCCTCTTTCGATGATTTCATAAGTAAAGAAGTAACGAAAGCCCCGAACTTGGCAGCCATCAAAGCGATAGTCAAGAAATATACAAATATCGACATAACCGATGAAGAAGCTCAGGGGATTAAAGGAGGTAAAGCCTGGATGCCTGTTATGTCTAATCAACCGGGAAATTGGATAGGAAGAGCTCTTTCAGATGAGCTAAAAGTGGCATTTCCAACAGGCCAGCACAGTGCTGAAATACTTCTGCTATGTGGTGTCGGTCCCTACTCAAAAATGTTAACGGGATTTCTTGACAACACCGATCCTGCTAAGATTATGTCTAAGGCTTTTGGTGCAGGATATTAATTGTGGAGACAGTCACCGTCAAGGTTGAAGCAACTTCTGGACTGCAGGTGAAGACCGGGGATACCGTCAAAAAAGAAGACAAAATAGGAATAGATTTTGACTTCAAGCATTGGGTGGTTTCTCCTGTAGCCGGCAAAGTTAAGGATGTCTACTTTGACGCTGATGATCACTCTTTTGTAGTGGAAATAAGTACAGAAAGTTGATTTAAGAGGGGGCGGATTACCGAGCTCGTCCCCTCTCTTCTTACGCCATTATTTTTCTATGAGTTGTTGGACTTTCCTGTGTTAGTATTAAGGACAACAACCTTGTTAGTACCGTAGGAGGCTGGTGGAAAATCTTTAAGATATTTTAAACTGGAAGAAATTATTCGACCTTTTCACCAGTCTCCTACTCTTTTGATTCTTTGAAATCAATTTTCTCTAAGTCATCTTAGCTGATGTTTTTCTTATATGCTCTCTTTTCTCTAATAAAATCTTATTCATTTCCAAAACTTACCTTTTCTGGAAAGCTCGCCAAACTTTCAAAAATTTTCAACCTTTTTTATCTTCTCACAGGAGATATCCTTTTATATTCTCAAAAAATTCCTCAAAATCCAGTATAGATCTTCGTCACGTAAATTGACAAAAATTTTTTTTAACCTATAATATCTCTATATTGATAGATTTAGTAGATAAAGAGGAGGTGTTTATATGAGACTTTCCACTAAAGGGCGATACGGGGTAAGGGCAATGGTAGATTTGACCCTTTATTATGGCCAGGGCCCTATTCTACTGAAAGATATAGCAAAAAGGCAAGAAATTTCAAAGAAATACTTAGAGAGTATAATTACTTCCCTTAAAATAGCTGGTTTAGTAAAAAGTATTCGTGGGCCACATGGAGGATACATTTTAGCTAAGCCTCCTGCTCAAATTAAACTTAATCAAATAATAAAAGTTTTAGAGGGTTCCCTATCTCCCGCAGAGTGTGTTGATGATCCTGGATGTTGTTCACGGATAGAGATTTGCTTAACCAGATGTGTTTGGAGGGAAATAAAAAGATCAATGGATGAGATATTAGAATCCATAAGTTTGGAGGATTTGGTCAAGCAAGGAAAGAGAAAAAAACAAGACAAGAACATAATTTACAACGTTTAGAAGTAAGGGAAATACTTTGAAGTTTTCTTAATTAAGAAAAAATATATAAAAATTGGTAG
>JAUWJJ010000113.1 GCA_030607765.1 Candidatus Aerophobota bacterium | reverse complement strand
TCACAGAAAACAAGAATTTTAGAAAAGCTAAACTATTACGCTCTAATTTACTTTTTACCCTCGCCAAATTGACCAAGATTTTGAGATGAAGATTAGAGCATCCTTGACATGTTTCCTTTCATATTTCCAGCCATGATCCCCATCATAAATACGATATTCATGTTTGATGTCTGCTCTTACCAAAGCAAGATGAAAGGCTGCTGCCCCCTGGTAAAGGCCGAACCGATCGTCGTCCCCACAATCAAAATAGATATCAATCTCATCTAAATTCTTAACTCTATTGATGAGCTTGAAAGGATTATTTTGGTGCCAATATTCCTCATCAAAGGGTTTCCCAAATGCCCAGCCACTACTTTCCCCTAAAAAAGCATCTATTAACTTTTTTGGAGGTATGCCTTCAAACAAAGCAGGATCATTAACAGCTACAACAGAAAATTTATCTACGTGTTTCATGGCCAGCGATAAAGCACCATAACCTCCCATTGAATTGCCAGCTATTGCTCTGTGTAGTCTATCCGGGATAGTCCTATAAGTGGTATCTATATGGGAAATTAGATCGTTTATTATATAATCTTCGTAGTTTGCGGTGCCATCATATCTGTTCACATAAAAGTAGGTATTATCTGGGCAGGGTTCATTTTTATGTCCTGCGTCAGGCATGACAACTATCATAGGTACAATTTTACCTTTTGATATTAACCTATCTAAAGTGTAGACTATTCCTCTATTCCAAATCCATGCCAGCCCATCTTCGCCAGCTCCATGTAAAAGATAGACAACGTGGTAACTCCTCTTAGAGATATTATACCCAGGAGGAAGATATATAGAATACCACTTGGTTTTTTGCAGTGCCTGGCTTTTAAAGGACTGCTTTTCAAGGACCGTGCCCCATACAAAGGAAACAGCATTTTTTTTAGCTAAAGCTATATCAGCAAACACTAAAGTAAGAGTCATCAAGCTTAATATTAATAAGTTTAACTTATTTTTTCCCATCTTACTCACCCCTCTCTTTTTGTTTTCTTCTTATTGGATTTAATTGATAAATCCAATAACTTTCCAAAGGAAATGATTTAGTTATTTAATGTTTCTCTTTTTTAGAAAAATTCTCTTGTGTCTTAGCTACTAACCTGTCTAACTTTTCACCTCCTCCTGGTCCTGTTTTTAGCCTTTTTCTAACCAAAGGTTTAACTTCATTACTAATTGTTAATACTTTTTTTTCTCTGTCAAGCTTTTATAAAAGTGAATGTAGCGCAGATCTTCAGGTCTACCTAATCTTAGCAGGTCTAAAGACCTGTACTACATGATATTAAGCCTATCTTAGCTTTTTAAACCGCTACTTGACAAATAAAAAATAAGTAGTAGATTGTAATTGAGATTAAATTGCAATTAGGAGATAATATTGATTACCATAGAGGATAAATTTAAAAGCTATCTTAAATCGAAGGGATTAAAATTTACTCCCGAAAGAGAGGCTATCTTAAAAGAGATATTTTCTTTCCATGGACATTTTAATGTAGACGGGCTTTACGAAAGATTACTCAGGCACAACAGAAATATCTCTCGAGCTACCATCTATAGAACTCTTCCTTTATTAGTAAAAAATGGTTTGGTTGAGGAAACATTTCATTGTCAAGATAAATCCAACTACGAACATATCTTTGGTCATAAGCATCACGACCATATGCTCTGTATAAGATGTGGTAAGGTTGTTGAATTTAGAGAAGAAAAAATAGAAAAATTACAAGAGATGGTCTGTAAAAAATATGATTTTCACTCTATTGAACATAAACTGGGGATTAAAGGATACTGCAAGGAGTGTTATAAAAAGTTTAAAGGCAACGCTCAGTAATGCCGGAAAGTATTGCAGTGAATTTTAATAATCTTGGTTTTCTGTTAATAGGGAAGCTTAAAAGTCCTTAATGGATAATTTTTTTTGAATTGTAATTGTAATTGCGTCTCAATTATAATCAAAAGTAAAGATTGTGTCTAATAAATTTTAGACAACTTAGCGAGAGACAAAGCTACCAACCACTGCGAGGGGTCTCTCATTACCCCGGAGGATACAAATATGAGAATATGTATGCTAACCGAGCTAAAGCCCGAAGAATGGGGAAGGATTGTAGCTATAGAGGGAGGACGAGGCATCAGACAAAAACTTTTGTTAAGAGGTTTATCAGAAGGAACTACTGTCAGAATGATATCCTGTTATCAAGGACCAGTTGTGGTTGAAGCTAATAGAAGCGTAGTTGCTCTGGGAAGAGGTGCGGCACAAAAAATTAGAGTAATGGGAGGTAATTAGATGAAAAAAAAACTTTCTGCGATGAATTATGATGAAAAAGGTGTAGTGGAAACGATAGAAAGAGAATTTAAGGAAAAATTGGCAGGTATGGGCATCAGGGTTGGTAAAAAGATTAAAATGCTCACAAAACAGCCTATAAAAGGTCCTGTAGTAGTGGTGGTAGATGAGGCAGAGACATCTTTGGGATTGGGAATAGCAAAAAAAATTACTGTGGAGGTAAAAAATGAAGGTCTTACTCATGGGTAATCCCAATGTAGGTAAGAGTGTAGTTTTTAATCGCCTGACGGGAGCAAGAGTTATAGAATCAAATTATCCCGGTACTACAGTTGATTATACAAAAGGACAGATGCGACTTGAAGGAAAAAGCGTAGAGCTCATCGATGTACCTGGGGCATTTTCCTTAGAGCCAAAGGACAGGGCAGAAGAAGTGGCAGTAAAGATGCTTGAGGAGGAAAAAGATACTGTTGTTGTATGCATTATTGATGCTTCCAAAGTGGAAAGGGGTCTTTACTTAGCATTGGAGATCATTGAGAGAGGATATCCAGTTGTAGTAAATTTAAATATGAAAGATGTTGCCAGGGATAAAAATATACAAATTGATGTGAAAAAACTGGAGCAAATTTTTGGTGTTCCCATAGTACCTACTGCAGCAATAAGTGGCGAGGGAATTAAGGAACTGGTATCGAGAATAGGGGAGGCATCGCCAGTTAAGATAGATAAAATTATTGAAAGGGCAGGAGGTTAAAATGTTAAATGTGGATGAAAGATGGGATTTAATAGATAGGATAGCAAGGAAAACTGTTAAGTTTGAGGGTCATAAACCTACCTTGAAGGATGTGCTTGGGGATCTTACTGTTAAGCCTCTGACAGGTATACCTTTTGCCATTGCGGTTATATATGGAGGCTGGGGATTTTTCGTTGAATTTGCAGGAACTCTGCTCACAGATGGTTTTTTTTGCAAGATATTTGATGAGCACTGGCTTGTATGGCTACGGTCAGTTTTTCCAGGGGGATTAGGAAACTGGTTTTATTCTCTTATGATAGATGCAGGACATATGGAAAACGGAGTGCTTGTAGCATCGGATAATTGCTTTGAGGCTTTTGGAGTAATTACAAGTGGACTTTTTATTGCCTTCGGTGTGGTCTTGTGGGCAGTGCTGGCATTTTATCTGATATTTGCATTGTTAGAAGATGTGGGATATTTGCCAAGACTGGCAGTTCTTATTGATACGCTGTTGCACAAGATTGGACTGCATGGCTACGCCATTGTGCCCACTTTCCTTGGCTTAGGATGCAATATTCCAGGGATATTGGCTACCAGAATATTGGAAACAAAAAAACAGAGGTTTTCAATGATGAGCCTGTTGGTGGTATTTGTCCCTTGTGGAGCTCAAATTGGGATTATGCAAAATCTAATTCCAAATATGATAGGCTGGGTTTTCCTATCCGTAGCCATAGGGTATTTTGGATTTGGTTATGTTCTCTCTAAGCTTGTTCCTGGAGAATCTCCAGAGATTTTAGCGGATGTGCCCCCATACCAAATGCCTACCTTGAGAAATATAAGAATGAAACTATGGTTAAGGACATCACATTTCCTTTGTATAGCAGTTCCCTTTGTTATATTGGGGTCTCTTATTGTTGGTATTCTGTATTTAACTGGAGCTATGGATAAGTTGGCATGGATAATGGGTCCATTTTTGACGAGATGGTGGAAAGTGCCCAGCGCAACAGTAGCACCTTTAGTAGCGGGATTTTTGAGGAAAGACCTGGCGGTGGGAATGCTCGGGGGTATTGAAATGAGTTCCTATCAACTGTTCAAATCTGTAGTTCTGCTCTCTATTTATTTTCCCTGTCTGGCGACTTTTGTGATGTTGTTAAAAGAGGAGAAGTGGAAGGAGCTTCTTGGAACCCTGGGTTTTCTTGCATTAGTGATAGCTACTTACGGAGGTGTACTTCATCTAATAGGAATATTATTGGGAGGATATAAATGAAGAGCAAATTTGGATCTATCTATTTTGGAATTTTTGGTATAGTAGTGCTAGCTTTTGGGGTGGCAGAATTTATAGCAGCGGGAGTTGGTGGATATACTAACGGATGGTTGGATTTATCAGGCACATTTGTAATATGGCGGGGGATTATCCTCTTTTTTGCAGGCCTGTTTTATCTAAGTAGCATCAAAAACTTTACAGAAATCCATCAGTTAGCAAAGGCTGTGATAGCAAGCATGATGATATGGATCGTTGCCGGAGTAGATATATTTGGAAAGATAGCCTCTTCCATTCCGGGAGGGGAAGAAGGAGGTTGGTTTATCCCACCTATAGAGGAGTTAATAGAAATTTGGGTATCTCCATATATTCCCGCATTGTATCTTCTGCCATTTTCACTGATGATAATCTACTGTATTTATACCGAAAAGAAAAAAAAGGAGAAGTGAAACGGTGATGTAGAAGGGACCCTTTGTATTAAATGGGGAAGAGATAGTAACTCCTTAGCCACAGATTTACACAGATGAATACAGATAGGTCTAAATGCAAAAAGATCACAGATATTATTTATAAAATTTTCGTGAAGTTTATAATGAACTGATTTCTAAAATTTATCTATGAAAAACGCCTTATCTATGATAATGAAAGAAAAATATCAGCGTCCATCCGTGGCTGAATAATTACAAAGGATAAGGGTTGTCAGTTTAAGCTGAAAAAAAGAGAGGATGATATGATAACAATGAGGGAAGTACTATCAAGAATTGGAAAGAGAAATACCATCGATAATCTCGCTGAGGAATTGAATATGAGAAAATCCACACTCAGGGCAATGATTGAATTTATGGTAAACAGGGGGTAT
>JAUWJJ010000030.1 GCA_030607765.1 Candidatus Aerophobota bacterium | reverse complement strand
GAATTATGGGATATTTTGGCATTCCCCTTGATGTAGCTACAGCTACAATTTCCAGTATCGCCATAGGAATCGGAATAGATTATGCTATTCATTTTATTAGTCGTTACCAAAGGGAGATAAAAGATAAGAAAGGTAAAAGAGAAGCTTTAATTATCACCACTAAAACAGCCGGACGGGGGATATTTTTTAATGCAATTACACTAATATTAGGATTTGGAGTTCTTCTTTTATCCTCTTTCCATGCCATCTTTGTTTTTGGGTATTTAATTTGTTTAATTATGGCCATAAGTTCTGTGGCTTCTTTAACAGTTATTCCAGCTATCTTAAGATTAACAAAAATTAGAGTAAAATAGGAGGTAAAAGAATGTCTCTAAAGATAAGAATAAAAAGAGTTTTACTTGCGGGGTTAGTAGTTTTCATTTTGTCAACTGTCATTGCTTATGCTGGGGAATTAACTGGTGATGAGATTTTGGAAAAAATAAAGGGTGAAGTCACTGTTACCGGTAGTGGAGAGGCTACAATATATCTCATTACAGAAAATAAAAAAGGGGAAAGAAGAAGTAATAAGGGTAAAATTTATCGCAAAACAACCGAGAAGATAGAAAAACAGCTCATAGAATACTTAGAGCCAGCCGATGTTGAGGGAACTAAATTTTTAAGTATTAGTGAGGAAGGGAAAGAAGATTTAATGTATATTTATTTTCCATTTTTGGGGAAAGAAAAAAGGATCGCTGCTCAGGAAAAGGAAGATAAATTTATGGGAACAGATTTTACTTACGAGGAAATAGGTAGCAGTGAAAGTTATCGCGAAAAGTACCAAGCGAAAAGGCTAAAAGATGAAAACTTTGAGGATTACCTCTGTTATGTTTTAAGGCTTTCCCCTAAAGAAGGAGAGGAAGAAAAGTATAGTTACCTTAAAATGTGGGTGTGGAAAAAGGAATTTATTCCCTTAAGAATAGAATTTTATAGAAAAGATGAAAAATTGGAAAAGATTTTAACTGAATATGATTTAAAGAAGGAAAAAGAGGATTATATTCCCTACAAAATAGTAATGGCTGATCAGATTAAGGGAACCAAAACAATTGTTGAGATATTGGAAACCAAGGAAGAAGAAATCCCTGATGATTATTTCACTTTAAGATACCTACGCCGGTAAAAACAGTAATAAGTGATAGGTGATAGGTAATAGGTAATAAGTAATTAGTAATAAGTAATGTGTAAAAAGTAATATGTGATGAGTAGATGTGTTAAACCAGACAAACGTCGCACGGAATAAACGAGACTGAGGAGGTTTTTATGCAAAAGATAAAATTAAGCTTAATAGGAGTAGCTTTGCTGTTGATTGTCTTACAGAGTCCTTGTTGGGCAAGAGAAGTTAAGATTAAGGGAAATATCTCTTATGACTTAATATACTTTACTGAGAGTGGAAAATTTTATTCCAATGTTATTCAGTATGAGTTTTCTTTGGAAAAGTATTTTGGGATGAAGGGCAAAGCTTACCTTTCCTTTAAGGGAGGCTACGATTCTATGAAAGAAGAAACTCCAAAATTAGAGATAATAACTTTAGATGAGGCTTTCGCTGATATTTATTTGAAAAATACTGATTTAAGAATTGGTCGGCAGGTAATTAGTTGGGGCACAGCAGATGGAATTAATCCTACTAACTATATTAATCCGAAGGAGATTTCTTTTACAGATATGGAGCCTAAAGGAAAGCCTTTAACCTGTGCTCAGGCAACTTACTATGGTAAAAATATTATTTTAACCGGGGTAGGGATATTTGATTATGAACCAGTTGAGATACCGGAGGAGATGAAAAACGGTTTTCCAGAACCCACCGAGCCAGAAAACACCCTAAAAAATATGGAATTTGCCTTAAAAGTAGAGAAAAGGATTTCCAACTGGGATGTTAAATTAAGTTATTTCTCGGGATGGGAGGATTATCCTGCTTTGTGGATGAAATACAATCCACTTATCCCTCCTCCTCTTCCTCCTTTTGAGCCTCAATCAGCTTATCAAAGGGTAAATAAGATTGGATTAGCCACAGCCAGCACTTTTAGAGGAATAGGCTTATGGACAGAGACAGCTTATGTTTTGCCTCACAAGATAGAGGAAATGGATCAGCCAGGGAATATCCTCTTTTCTATGAATGAGCCATATTTTCAAAATGTGGCAGGAGCAAATTATTCCTTTGAAAATGATATTTATCTTGAAGGTCAGTATGTTTACTATGGAAATGGCTCTCTAATTAGTCCCTATGTTCAGCACAATGCTGGAGAGAAAGTAGATCCAGGAAATTACTTAATGGTCTATTCCTCTTATACGTTTGATCAAATTCATACTTTAGAGTTAACAGCAATAGATAATTTGCAAGATGCAAGTTTTATCTTAATGCCCCAATATACCTATGCCATTAACCAGGTAACAGATATATCCTTAAAGGCAGTGTTATTTTTTGGTGATGCAGGAACAGAATTTGGTGTGTTAAAAGATAAATCACTTATAGATTTTTCCGCTAAAATAAGTTTTTAAAGATAAGTGTTTACTTTTCAATATAGAGGGTACGTGTAGGGAAGGGGATCTTGATTCCCTCTTTTTGTAACTCTTCATAAGCTAAAGATGTAATCTCATCTGTAATTTTGATCCTCTCCCTGTAATTCTTAATCCAGAATATAAGGTGAAAATTAAGGGAAAAATCAGCCATCTCCATAAAATAAATCTTAGGCTCAGGATTTTTCAGTATCCCTCTTACTTGATGGATACAGCTAAGTAAAATTTTTTTTACCTTTTTTATATCCGAACCATAAGCTACCCCTATTTTTATTACCATTCTTAAAGAAACAAGAGGACGACCATAGTTAGTTATCTTACTCATAACCAAGCTGTTATTAGGAACAATAATCTCATTATTCTCATCAAATGACTTTATTCTGGTAGACCTTAGTCCTATATCAATAATCTCTCCCACTTCCCCTGTATCCAGCTTAATAAAGTCACCTATTTTAAAAGATTTATCAGCAATTAAGGCTATCCCTCCAAAGATGTTGGCAAAGGTATCCCGCAAAGCAAAGCCTAAAACAAAGCCAGCTATACCTAAGCTGGCTACTAAAGATGTTACATTTATTCCCCAAAGGGTTAAGATAAATATAACTACAAGAATGAACACAATAAAATTAAGTATCTTCCTCGCGATAACTATTAATTCATTTTCTTTAGCTTTTCCTGTAATCTTTTTCCTTTTGTCAAACCATTCTTTAATAGGAATATTAATAACACAGGCAGCCGTATAACAGGAAATAATTATGATTATAGAGGATACTATTCTTGAAATTATCTGTTTAACTGAAGGAGAAAAGGGGAAAAATTCAAAACCAATAGCTATTCCAGCTAAAGTTATAAGATAAAAAATAGGAGTCTTTATTACCGAGAGAATAAGATCATCAACTTTTGTTTTGGTTTTCTTTACCAGCCAGCCTGCTATAGTAGTAAGAAAAAAACGGATAAGTTTTGCCACCAGGAAAAAAGTAACAAAACAAACCCCTGCTTTTATATAAGGTAAAATAATCTCAAACATTACAGCCTCCCTTTGATAGTCTAATAGTCCTGTAGTCTGGTAGTCCTAAATTTAGTTAGAGATTTACTTAAGATAATGAGAAGTAGTGCAACTCGCAAGATTTGCCGAAGAATTCTAGTATTAAATATATCATTTGGATAGTACTGTGTCAATTCACTGGTTAACCTCTGTCAAATAAAATTCAAAATGTCACTACTGGATCTGGCATGTGGCATGATAAATATCAAAGGTAATGTTGAAATTAACTATGATTAAAGAGCAGCCGATTTGACCAATACCCCTCAGTTTTTTAAAACTTTTAAATTTGTTCCTGGTACCTGGTGGGAGATTCCATCCTCTTAATTTTTAAAAATTGAGAAAGGGTGAATTGATCTAATTAAAACTTAAGAATTTTCTCTTGACAAGTATAAAGGAATACATATGATTATAACTGTGGTAGGGAAAGAGTCGAAAAAAATGCCTCAAACTTAAGTGAGTTTCAAAAAGGCTATTTATAATATAAACTTATGGCTTCAAGAATCCTAATAGTTGATGATGAAAAAAATATTGTTCAACTGACAAAAGATGCCTTAAAACGGGAAGGATTCAAAGTTACAGCCGATTATTATGTTAAGTATTCTGGATAAGGAAGTGGATAAACTTGTAGGTTTAGGAATGGGTGCTGATGATTACGTTACCAAGCCCTTTAGCGTTCGAGAATTGGCTGCCAGAGTCAAAGCTGTCCTTCGACGTTCTCAGATACCTCGGGAAGAACAGATAATGGAGAGTGGAGATCTCAGATTAGATACAGCACGACACAAGGCTTTTCTAAGAGGCAAACCTCTTTCCTTAACATATACTGAATTCAAGCTCCTGGAGTTTTTTATACAAAATAAGGAATTAGCGCTTTCTCGTATGACTTTATTAGATGAAGTTTTTGGCGAAGATTACTCTTTTACCACCAGAACTGTTGATGTCTATGTAGCAAGACTGCGGGATAAAATCGGAAGAGAGTGAATTGAAACCATACGGGGGATTGGTTATAGCTTTAAAGATGAGAACAAGTGAACCCTTTTCATCTTTCCTGCTCGATTAGACTCTATTTCCTCCACTTACCACTAAAGTCCCCTTTTTTACATAATTGTTACACTCCTTTAACAATCTTTGTTGTAGAGCTTCCGCGCTATCAGGGATAGATTATTTTATTAGGATAAAACTTATATAACTTTTATTATAAGTTTCAAAAAAATTGCCTGCGTGTCCCATTGGCATTGCCAGATTAAATTGATCTTTGAGTTTTGCAATTAGACATTGATTACAATTGACTGACAACCTCAATAAGAGTTGATCAATGGACAGTAAAAAGAATGAAAGAGTAATGTTTTAAACAGGCAATGAAGAGGTGTAGCTTGCAGATAGTATTTTGGGTCACATTCTTAAGTTGGGTAGTATTTGAATGGACATCGGCGAGAAAAGCAAATACAAGACAGTCAAAAGAAAAATTTAGCTACAAGGAGATTTATTCAGGACTGTTAATAATTATTGGAATCTTTGTGTTTCTTTTCTCAATATTCTGGGAGACAGTTCTAAATTACAGTAAATTTGCAGACACAATTTCTTTAAGTTACACTTTTGCGATGGGAACTGGAATGGTGTGGATGGGTATGTGTATAAGATTCTTGGCCATAAAGAGATTGGGAAGACTTTTTACAACAGATATTACTGTTCATAATAATCATAAACTAATTAAAAACGGTATTTACAAATATCTACGTCATCCTTCTTATCTTGGTCTTTTACTTTCCTGTTTTGGTTTAGTAATGATGATTCTGCATATTTTCCCTTTTTTGGTCTTTGTTTTTTTAATAGCAGTTTACACCTACAGAGCTAAAGTAGAGGAGAAGGTATTAATTAAAACCTTTGGAAGCAAATATATAAATTATAAGAGGAAAACACTGTTTTAGAGAAGTTGCAGGGAAAATTTTAAGGAGGTGAGATAGGTGAAGGCAAAGTTAGTTAAGGTTTTATTCGTTATTGCTGGTCTTTTATTAGCTGGTGGTGCTAACATCAGATGGGGTTAAGCTTTATTGTTTTAGACACAATTCAAGGATATTTAATTTTAAGGAGGTGAGATAGGTGAAGGCAAAGTTAGTTAAGGTTTTATTCGTTATTGCTGGTCTTTTATTAGCTGGTGGTGCTAACATCAGATGGGGTTAAGCTTTATTTTAAAATTAAAAGCAAATTGGTGGTATATATATTAAAATTTTGCAAAATTGGCTCCATTTCAGAGTTTTTGGATTTGATAGAGTGATGGAACCATCTTTAATTAACGAAGTGTTTGGAGGGGGGGTGAGAAAAGAGTTTTCGAAAAAACTAATGAACTAATAAAAAAATTCAGGAGGTGAAAATAAAATGTTAAAGAAACTTTTAAAGGGGAAAAAGGGATTTACTTTAGTAGAGCTTCTAATTGTAGTTGCCATTATTGGTATCCTGGCAGGAATCGCCATCCCCAACTTCATGGGAGCCAGGACCAAAGCCCAGGTAGCCCGAGCCTTTTCTGATATGGATGCTATAGCAAAGGCAGAACAGATGTACTATATGGACCATATGAGTAGTGGATATGGTACAGCACAAGCTAGTCTAACTACCACTTACATTCGAACTTGGCCTAGTGCTCCCTGGGATGATTACAGAATTTATACTACGAGTGTTACTGGTGATACCGCTTACGATGCGTTTGCGATTTTAAATGACGGACCGGATGATGATGAAGATGTTACTGATGCTTCTCCTTGGAATTGGGGTTCAGCAGTAGTAGGAGCAATTGGTGGATCGGAAGGAGCAGATAGTGCTTATGGGATCTCTGGAGATAATGCGTGGTATGATCCTGCCAATGGGTCAACATCTTCTGGTGATATCGGCTATGGAGGAGGCTAAAGTTTATCTTTATCTTGTTTTTTTAAAAAAGGCAGGGAATTTCCCTGCCTTTTTTATTTGGTAGCCGCGAGGCTCAAAGCCTGCGAAAATAAGCGCAACTTAAAAGTTGCGGCTACAGGACTACCAGACTATAGGATTGACATAGTTGTCCCATTCTGTATAATTTTATACAGGATACAACAACTATGAATACCCTAAAAATTATTAAAGGTTGGGGTCAAATTTAAAAAATTTATGGAAAAAAATTGTTTATTATCTCAGTTTTTGTATTAATAATTGGCCTTGCTGTTGGCTCTTTTCTTAATGTAGTAATTTATCGCCTGCCAAGAGATGAATCTCTTTGGCATCCTCCCTCTCATTGTCCAAAATGTGGAATAAAAATAAAATGGTCCGATAATATTCCCTTAATCAGTTTCATTTTCTTAAAGGGAAAATGCCGAAACTGCCAGGGTTCTATCTCCTGGAGATATCCTTTAGTAGAAGCTCTTACTGGCATTCTTCTCCTTATCTGTTTTCTCTTTCACTTTCCTGTGAGTTTTCCCTCTTTATTATTCTTTCTTAAAGACATCTTATTTATCTTTATTTTAATTCCCATATTTTTTATAGACCTAAAAGAAGAAATTATTCCTAACCAGCTTTCCTATAGCTTGATAATCTGTGGATTTATCTTGAGTTTTGTTACCAAAGATACCCTTTCCAGTTTGATAGGGATAGGATTGGGAGCGGGTATATTCCTGAGTATCTTTGCCTTAGGTTCTTTATGGTTAAAACAGACAGGAATGGGAATAGGAGATGTAAAATTAGCTGCTGGAATAGGAGCTTTTCTTGGATACAAGTTAGCTCTCCTTTGTTTTTTTCTTTCTGTAATATTAGGAGGTATAATAGCTATAGGTTTATTATTAACTCATATAAAGGGGAGAAAAGATAGAATCCCCTTTGCTCCTTTTTTGGTAGTATCAGCTCTTATATCCCTTTTCTGGGGAGAAAATTTCGTTCATTTTTATTTTAATCTTTTTTGGTAAGGAGCATTTGATGAAAAAAAAGAAAAAAGGTTGGAAATTATTCTTAATTTTACTACTTTTGGAGATTTTATTCCTCAGTGGATGGGTGATAAAGGCTCGTTTAGATATAAAACAAGTTCAAGATAAAACAAGATTAATAAGAGAAGATATTCGCAAACTTCAGGAAGAGAATCAAAAGTTAGACCAGATTAAAAAAAATTTAACTGACCCTTTTTATATAGAAAAAGAGGCTCGAGAAAAATTGGGACTGGCCAGGAAAGGAGAGATAGTTTACAAAATTGTTTCTCCCTGAGCCGATTGATAATTACCGAGATTTACTTCTCTAACACCTTTTTGCAGTGTTGTTCGAACAGATACTCAAAGTGCAAACTGGAGTGAGGAGAAAAGTTGATTAATAATCCTATAACCACAACAAAGGTAACCCTTTCCCGTTCCAGGGCAATTCTTTATAAAATTCCCGGGGAATTCGGTCAGATAAAGTGTCCTTTTACCTTCTTCAAGTGAGAGTCTTTCACTGGTATTTCTTTGGAGAGAAGTTAATGTAATCCCGGCTTCCTTTACCCGTCCCAATATTTGATTAACTAAAGGATGATCCTTTACCCGGGGATCAATCCATACCTTCTTTATCTGATAATCCCTCATAGTAAAACCTTAACATGTTAGAGAGTATAGTAATATTCTCTTTATTGGACAGATCCTTAATTAGCATCTGGATATAGGCAGGGTGAGTAATTTTCAGAACTAACTTTAATCCAGGCTCCTCCAGCCTCTGATCCCAACTAATCAGGGAAGAAGAGGCAAATGTCATTCTTCTGTTCAACTCCATCAATTCTTTATTAATTTCAGTGAGCCGAGGATACCTTTTGCTTTTAATAATTTCTTTAATTTTGTTTATTTTCTGAGACCGAGTCAATCTGCTAACTGTTAAAAGCTCGTTTAATCCTAATTCCTGCACTACTTGAAGCACTCTTTTTCTTTCTCGTATTGCTATTTCTTTTAAATGTGTTAGTATGTTATATAAGTCATATCCTTTCAGGTTAAGAGAAGTAGCCAAAGAGACTAAAAGAGTCTGTTCCTGGGAAGAAAGTCCTTCAAAAACAAGAGCCTGTTTTAAGAGAAAGACCATAATTTGATACAAAAAACTTGCATGTTTTTTAAATTTATTGTATAATAAAACAGATGGCGGAATATGCCGGAGTGGCGGAATTGGCAGACGCAGTGGACTTAAAATCCACTGGATAATTTT
>JAUWJJ010000042.1 GCA_030607765.1 Candidatus Aerophobota bacterium | reverse complement strand
CCAGACTTAGGCGATCAAACAACTTTCGGTAAAAGGTTACGTTTCTATAGGCACGAGTAATGGTTACCTGAAGTCTTTCCAGTTGCAGTTGCTCTATCTCACCTCTACTCATAGTTTCATATTGCTTATTCCAGATACTCATTTATAACCTCTTGTTTTTATCTTATTCCCAGATTTTCTTATATCCTTTGCCCAGGTAGGCCCTTTTCACTTCCTGATTACTTAGAAGCTCATCAGGATTTCCCTGGGCAACGACTCTTCCTGTTTCCATGACATAGGCTCTATCAGCAACTTTCAGAGCGGCTCTGGCATTTTGTTCCACAAGAAAGATAGTAGTACCCCTCTCACGCAATTCCGAGATGATGTGGAAGACCTCTCTTCCCACAACAGGAGCAAGCCCTGTAGAGGGTTCATCCATCAAAAGAAGTTTGGGTTTAGCCATAAGTGCTCTACCAATAGCTAACATCTGCTGTTCACCACCACTAAGAGTTCCGGCTGGTTGCTTTTTTCTCTCCTGCAAAATAGGAAAACGGCCAAATATAGTCTCCATATCAGCCCGAATTTCCGCTTTCCCATCCTTTCCATAGCGATGATAAGCCCCTAAAATAAGATTATCCATGACTGAAAGAGGAGCAAAGAGCCCTCTTCCCTCCGGTATCAAACTAACACCAAGCTTAATTATCTGTCGAGGAGAATATTTGGTAATAGTCTCATTGAAAAATAAAATTTCTCCCTCTTTTGATGATATTAATCCTGTAATAGAATTTAATAAGGTGGTTTTTCCAGCCCCATTTGCGCCAATTAGAGCAACTATTTCTCCTTCCTTTATATGGAGAGAAATCCCTTTTAGAGCCCGCAGGCGAGAATAAAAACTCTTAAGATTTCGTATAATCAACAATTTCTAAGTTCCTTATGAAATATAGTTACTCCTCACCCAGGTAGGCGGCAATAACCTCCTCGTTATTTTGAATTTCCTGTGGTGTTCCTTCTGCTAAAACTTCACCAGAGTTAAGAACTATCACCTCGTCCGAAATTTCCATAACTACACTCATATCGTGTTCCACTAAAAGAATTGTGATTCCATTATCACGAATTCGGCAGATAAGTTCTGCTACACTTTTAGTTTCATGGATACTTAAACCAGATGCCGGCTCATCCAAAAGAAGTAATTCAGGTTCAGTAGCTAAAGCCCGGGCAAATTCCAGTAGCCTTTGTTCTCGAATATTAAGATTGGAAGTTGATCCAGATGCTTTAGTTTCAAGACCTACAAAGGCTAACATTTCTTGAGCAAAGACGTGAATTTCTCTTTCCTCATTACGAGCTCTCCTTAGCTTTATGGCAGTAGAAAGAAACTCAGATTTGGTCCGACAGTGGCGCCCAATCATTGCATTTTCCAATACTGACATGTTTTCAAAAATTTGAACACTTTGAAAGGTACGACAAATGCCCTTTTTAGCAATGAGATATGGTTTTAAACCATTGATTTTACTATTTCTGAATTTTATTATACCAGAAGTAGGATAATAAAGACCAGAGATAACATTGAATAAGGTGGTCTTCCCAGCCCCATTGGGACCAATTATAGCTTTGATCTGGTGATTATCTACTTTAAAATCTACACCAGCAAGAGCTGTTATTCCACCAAATTCTTTTCGTAATCCCATAACTTCTAAAATAGGATTCATCTTTGCTTTCCTTAAACAGTTCAGCCGCTAAGTCACTAAGGCACAAAGTAGTAATATAAAATTTTAAACCTCTAATGATATTAAGAGAATTATTATATAATCTTGGTGTCTTCATAATCTTTGTGACTGAATAGTAACTTTTTCTTTAGTTATTCAGACTTATTACTTTTACCCTATTGCTTGTTCTGCGATATCTGCGGTGAATAATTACCTTAAATAACCCTATAAAAAGTCCTTCCGGCAAAAACATCATAATGAAGAGGAGTATCCCTCCATAAATGAGAATATCATAGTCATGAAACATTCTTAAGAATTCAGGAAGAATGGTAAGAAGGGCTGTCCCCATAATTGCTCCCCACACACTGGTCATTCCTCCTACCGCAACCATAGTGAGTAAAGCTATGGAAAAGTGAAAACCAAATGTACCTGGACTTAGAAAAGTTATAAAATGAGCGTAAAGGCTACCAGCAATGGAAGCATAGATAGCACTGAGGACAAACACCTCAATTTTGTATTTGGCTGTGTTTACTCCCATAGCATTAGCTGTTATCTCACCTCCATGAATAGATCGAAGAGCTCGACCTACTCTTGAGTGAATAAGATTTAAAGAAAGAGTTAGCATTCCCAAAACAATAATCCAAACAAAGTAATAGTAGCGAAAGTCGGTATCAAGGATAAATTTTCCCAGCTTAAAGTAGGGAATTTGCCCAAAACCTGAAGGACCACCTGTATAGGCAACCGCTTCATTAAACACTATGAAGATAATATAACCAAAAGCCAGTGTAGCCATAGCTAAGTAATGACCTTTTAATCTGAGAGTAGGTGTCCCAATGAGAAAAGCAATTCCCGCGGTAACAAAAATAGCTATCACCAAAGCAAGCCAGGGCGAAAGAGCAAATTGAGTACTGAGTATTCCTGAAGTATAGGCACCCAGTCCAAAGAAAGCTGCTTGCCCCAGGGAAATTTGGCCTGCGTAACCCATAAGAAGACCCAATCCCATAGTAATTAAACTATAAATACCCACGAAGATCAATATACTTAAGTAATAAGAATTGGTAATTATCAAGGGTAATATCATTACTGCTATACTTAGAATTAGCAGTGAAAGTAGATTTTTCCTTCCCATTATTCTCTCTTTTTAGAATTTCTTAAGTTGACTGCGCTCTCTATTTCCCAGTATGCCACTGGGTTTAACAAATAAAACTATCAGTAATACCACTAAAGCAATGGCATCCTTATATCCTGAAGAAATGAAGCCTGCTCCCAAAGATTCCATAATACCGATAAGAAAACCAGCCGCCACTGCTCCTACATTACTTCCCAGTCCTCCTAATACAGCAACACAGAATCCTTTTACCGCTAACATAGTTCCTCGCTCATAGCTCATAAGAGAAATTGGAGTGATAATAATTCCCGCAACAGCTCCTATAGCGGCACTAAGAGCAAAAGAAAAGAGAACCATTATTTTCACATTGATACCCACCAGACTAGCCGCTTTTCGATTAACAGCACACGCTCTCATTGCTTTCCCTATCAAAGTAAAAGAAAAGAAAAAGGTGAGAGAAAGAACCACAACACTCATAATTCCCAGTATCCATAAAGTCTGGGGAAGGATAGTGGCTCCGAAAATAAAGATAGGTTTCTCCCCTGAAAAAGCAGGCAGAGCAAAAGTCTCTTTGCCCCATAGAAACATTGCTCCTCCTTTAAAGAGAATAGAACCTGCTATGGTAATAATAATAAGGGTAATCACGGAAGGATTTTTTAAAGGATGGATAGCTAACCTTTCAAATATCGCCCCTATACCGGTTACCAATAAAACTGATATAAGAAAACCCAGGGGCATGGGGAGCTTGAAAGCTGTAGTTAAAGAAATCATAATCATTCCCCCAAACATTACAAACTCCCCTTGCGCTAAGTTAATAATCCCGGTAGAGTTATAGATTATATTGAAACCAAGGGCAACCATTCCGTAGATACTACCTACGGTAATGCCGGTAAATAAATATTGTAAGATCTGACTACTTAAACCCATTTCTTATTTTCTATTCCAGAACAACAAACTTTCCCTCTTTAACGGTGAGCATTTCAAAAGCCTCTTTAGTTAATCCCGTGTGATCGTCCGGTGAATAATAAAACACTCCTCCTGTGCCCACAAATCCTTTTATATTTTCAATGAATTCTCTGATTCTAGCTCGATCAGGTCCTACTGCTCTTAAAGCCAGGATTACTAAGTGCAGTGCATCCCAGGCGTGTCCTCCAAAAGTGCTAACATCTTCACCATACATAGTCTCATATTTCTCTTTGTAACGAGATAAAACTTCTTTTTGAGGATGATCATCAGGAAGAACATCCACAGCAAGTAGTCTTCCCGCAGGGAAAATAACTCCCTCTGCTGCTTCTCCAGCCGTCTGAACATACTTAATGTTACCAAATCCATGGCTTTGGAACGCAGGAATGGTCATTCCTAACTGTCGCATATTTTTTATCACAATAGACTGAGCTGCCACTATGGACCAGTTTACCACTGCCTGAGCTTCACTTGCTTTAATTTTTGTCAGTTGCGCTGTCATATCTGTATCGTTGGGACCATAAGTCTCATCGGCTATTATAGTAATTCCATAATCAGGAGCTAATTTCTTTAGTTGCTTACGTCCCTGGTCACCAAATCCTGTAGTCCCTGTTATAATAGCCACTTTAGATATCCCTTGTTCACGCATATACTCGTAAATTCTTATTACGGCGTGATTATCTTTCTGGGGAGTCTTAAATACCCATGGTTTTACCGGCACGACGATAGCTTCAGCGGCGGCACAGGAAATCAGGACAACTTTTGCTCTCTCTACTGTAGGAACCACCGCCTCACTAGTTCCACTCCGTGAAGGACCAATTATCACCAGGACGTTATCTTTATTAATGAGCTTCTTCACGGCCAGTACGGTCTTGGTTTCATCTCCTACAGTATCCTCAACAATAATCTGAAGAGGATGGCCATTAATACCACCAGTGGCGTTTATCTCCTCCTCAATCATTCTAACTGTATTTCGTTCCGGCTCTCCCAACCAGGATGCTCCTCCGGTTATAGCGAATACGGCCCCAATTTTATAAGGCTCCAGGGTCTTACACCAAACCGAGAGAGACCCAACCAGTAATAGGACAATAACTATTGCCGCTACTACTCCTGTTGCTGTTCTTACTTTCCTTGTCATTTTTCTTTCCTCCTTATTATGTTATATGTTAGCTCGGCTCATGCTAACAATTACCATTATAAATCAATCAAAAAAATCTGTCAAGCGAATTAGTTCTTACTCTGAAACTGATGATATCATAATTCTTCAATTTCCTTCATAGCTAAGATTTTTACCTTTTCCCCCGTTAATAGTTCTATCGCAGAAACTGGCTTTTCAACCTTCAAAACTACCAGGGCATTCCTACCTTTGGGAGATACAAAAGCATATAAGTATTCTAAATTTAGCTCTGCTTTTGCCATTATTTCTAAAATCTGAGCCAGCCCACCTGGTTTATCCACAACCTCCACTACTATTACCTCAGTTTCTAAAACTACAAATCCACTCCTTTCCAGGATAGAGCGTGCTTCCTCTGGCTGGCCAACTATCATCCGCAAGATACCAAATTCAGTAGTATCAGCAATAGATAAGGCCCGAATATTGATTTCTCTATTGCTTAAAACTTTTGTAATTTCTGCTAATCTGCCTATTTTATTTTCCAGAAACACCGATATTTGTTTTACTTTCACCTTGATTCTCCTATTTTAATTTTCTTTTATCTATTAATCGCTTTGCTTTACCCATACTTCTTTGAATAGTTTTTGGCTCGACCAATCTTACTCCTACTCTGAGACAAAGTGTCTCTTCAATTTCTTGGGTAATCTTTTTTTCTAACTCTTCCACTTTCCTCACTTCATCAAAAAACACTGCCCTTGAAGTCTCTAATTCTACCGTTAATTCGTCCAATCCTTTTCTTCTCTCTAAAATCAACTGGTAATGAGTTTCAACTTCTTCTACTCGCATAAGCACGTTCTCTATTTGAGAGGGAAAAATATTTACTCCCCTTATGATAAGCATATCATCCACTCTTCCTTTTATCTTGTCAATACGAGCTAAGGTTCTTCCACATCGACAGGGTTGGTGATTTATTCTGCTTATATCTCCTGTTCTATATCTTATTAAAATAGTCCCTTCTCTGGTTAAAGTAGTTAAAACTAATTCTCCCTCTTCCCCTTGTTCTAAAATTTCACCTGTTTTCGGATTAATTATTTCTGGTAAAAAATGATCCTCAAATACATGTAATCCGTTTTTTTCTGGACATTCCTGAGCTACTCCAGGTCCAATCATTTCAGTTAATCCATAGATATCTAAGGCAGTTATTCCCAGAGAAGACTCAATTTCCCGGCGCATATTTTCTGACCAGGGTTCTGCTCCTAATACTCCCCCCCGAAGACATAATTTTCTTAAATCCATCTCCATTTCTTTAGCTACTTCGGCTATATGCAAAGCATAGGAAGGAGTGCAAGTTAAAATAGTAGATTTAAAATCCTGCATCATCATAACCTGACGGGCAGTTTGCCCACCAGAGATTGGCATAACCTTTGCTCCAATAAGTCGAGCACCATAATGGATACCCAGGCCTCCTGTAAAAAGGCCGTATCCATAAGCATTTTGAATTAGATCATTTGCTGTAGCGCCAGCGCAACTTAGAGATCGAGCTGTAACTTCTGACCAGGTCATGATATCCCTGCGTGTATATCCACTAACTACTGGTTTACCTGTGGTGCCAGAAGAGGTATGAAACTCCACTATTTCTTTTAGGGGAACAGCGAACAAACCAAAAGGGTAACCTTCTCGTAGTTCCGATTTAATGGTAAAGGAAAGTTTGGCTAAATCTTTTAAGGATTTTATATCATCAGGACAAACTCCTCTTTTCTTGAATTTTCTCTTATAAAAAGGTACCGATTGATAAACTCGCCGAACAGCTTCCTTTAATCTCTCTAATTGAAGAGCTTCAAGCTCCTGCCTTGGCATACATTCATATTTCTTATTCCAAATCATTTACTTTTTCTCCTTTTAGCAAATTTAAAGATCAGAGAACTATCCTCAATTATAGGCAGCCTTTTTCTCTTCGGTTTCTTCCATTTAAGAGATAATTATTATTTTTTTAATAGCATTTTTTCTTCACCGTGTCAAATAGTTCACGCTCCAGTTAATAAACTATATTTCTTGCCTTTTATCATCTTTATGTTATTATTACAAAAATAAGTAAAATAAAAAAGGAGGAGGTGATCAATAAATGGAAAAAAGGGCAATATTAGTCAAGGAAGTAATGAGAAAGAAGGTGATAACAGTAAAGGAATCCACTACTCTAAGAGAGCTAATGGGAATATTTCATAAATATACCTTTCATACCTTACCGGTGGTAAAAGAGGATAATATAGTTGTTGGAGTTGTTGCTTTAGAAGATGTTTTAAAGGTTTTTTATCCGCATCCCTCTCATATCTTAGAGATGCTTGAAAGAACTCCTCTCTGGGATGGATACGAGGAGGAAAGTCTCTTAGAAACAGATATTCCTCCTGAAATGGGAGTGCTTTGTATAGTCAGAGATTTAATGAATACAAATGTAGTAACTATAAGTGAGGAAGCAACAACCCTGGAGGCTCGCTCTTTAATGAAGCTGCACAAACTAAAGAGATTACCCGTTGTTGATAAGAAAAGGCATCTGTTAGGTATCGTTAGCTTATTTGATATTATCTTAACTGTTTTCAAAGAAAAAGGAATCCTCTAAAGTTAAAACAAGAAGAAGTTTTAAAAGATGAATTCAATATTAGCCATAGGAATATTATTGATAGTAGGATTTTTTGGTGGCTGCATTGCTAGAAAAATTAAGTTTCCCACCATTAGTGGTTACATTATTATAGGAATGTTGCTAAGCTTGTCAGGAGTTATACCCAGGGAATTAGTAAGTGGAAATTTAAATGTAATTACCGATATAGCCTTAGGAATTATTGCTTATCTGATAGGTGGAAGTCTTAACTTAAAAAGTTTAAAAAAATTTGGAAAAGATATTATCTTAATTACCCCCTTCCAGGCATTTGGAGCCTGGATCCTTGTTAGTTTATTAATAGTCTTTGTTGGACCATTTGTTGTGAGTTTTAGTGGTCCAAATTCCAATTTTTATCAAACCTATCTGCCTATGGCTATAGTAATTGGTGCTATATCCTGTGCTACTG
>JAUWJJ010000080.1 GCA_030607765.1 Candidatus Aerophobota bacterium | reverse complement strand
GACATTAGGACCGATTCCAATAGTTTTTATTTATGTATTAATAGCTTTAGCGGTTTTAGTATATTTTTTTTATTTTAAACCCATAGGCTGGCAAATTTTTGCTACAGGATTAGACGATGGAGTTGCCAGGAAAATGGGTATCAATGTGAAAAAAGTAAGATTAATTGCTTGCTGTATTGGCTCTCTTTTCCAGGCGTTTGCTGGCATTATTGTTGGTTCATACTTAGCCGTAGGATCAGTCCTGATAGGTCCACCATATTTACTGCCTATCATTGCCGGTGCTTTTATCGGGGGGATAAGTCTTGCTGGAGGAGAGGGATCGCCATTTGGTGCGATTTTGGGTGGGCTCACTGTATATTTGATTGAAAATATTATAGTAGTTTTGGCGATATCAGCATTTTGGAAAGAAGTAGTAACTGGACTTTTTTTGTTAGTTTTCGTTATATTTGACTTTTATCGAAGACGAAGAGCGGTTCCACGATAGAATTGTTGATCAATCGTTTAAATAAAGTTGGATATAAAAAAAACCAAAAAGGTAATCTCACCAGGCTCTTAGAACGCACTCCAAAGCCTTACTTTAATCTGGTAAGTCTGTGCTCACGGTTCAAAGCCTTTCCCCTTGCATCTTAAATCATCTTTGCGAATGTTCCTTCTTTAAATAAATTCTCCTTTACCGAAATCATACCCACAATTAATTTGACTAAGGAGGTGGCTTAATTTCTCCATTTTTCTCTCCAGAATAGTTAACCTATTTTCATATTAATACACTTATTAATTTGGTCAAATTTTCCCTTGACAAAATTTTTTTATTTGGTATTGTTATATAATGATAGCATATTTTATTGTAATCTAAAAATGCAAGAAGCTTTAAAAGATGTAGTTATAAAAAGCGGGCCTATCTATAAGTTTAGCCAGTAGAGTACCGGGTTACTATGGATATATTAGTCAGGAAACTTGCAGGACGATTCTTGAAATAGCAAGGAAAATAGGCTATCAACCTCTAAATGCATCCCTCTCTAACTGCGATTAGACAGCCAGGTTATTCTGTTGGCACCATAGCTTACCAGTCTTTACTGTAAAAGATAAGAAAGTAACCAGAGAAGAAATTAGAAGGAAGATTTAGTTTTTGAAAAATAATAAGTAGTAAATAAAAAAGGTGCTATAAATGGATAAGGCAAAGATTAAGATAGAGAGAGTGATTAAAACCTTTAATCATGAAGAACCTGACCAGGTTCCTATTAGTGACTTTTTTTGGACTCAATTTCTCAATAATTGGTATGCTGAGAAAGGTATAAGTAAAAATATAAGTATTTATGAATATTATGACTTAGATCTCCTGGTAGTTAATCCAAATATGGACCCTCAAATTAAGAAACCTGAAATTATCAAACAGGATGAAAGGGAAGTTATTTATAAATCGGGATGGGGTTCTGTAGTAAAGATGTCATTTGCAAATGGAGCAGCTATGCCTGGATATTTAGATTTTTCAATTAAAAGTGCCAATGATTACAAAAAATTTGAATTTGAGGACCCAAGGGATGATCGACGTTACAATGACCCTCGACAGGATTTGATAAATATGGGGGATAATTTTGCAGAACTCCCAAGCTATATGGATGTTGTTGAGGCAAATAAGGAAAATTTCTGTTTGTTTGGGAGTGTTTGCGAACCCAATGAAATTTTAACAAGGGTTTGCGGGATTAAAAACCATTTTATAGATATTATGCTACATCCCAAAGAGCTAGGTGCCTTTGCAAAAAGAGCTACAGATTTTATGATTGAGGTTGGAAGACAGCAATTAGAAAGGGTTAAAGAACTTACCGGGATGGTTATCTGGGGTGATATTGCCTATGATAAGGGAATGTTTTATTCTCCTGATAAGTGGAGGGATTTATACCTTCCCTGTGTTCAAGGAATGTGTGAGGAATTTAAGAAGTATAACAAAAAAATTATTTATCATGGATGTGGAAATGCTAAAGAAATTTATAATGACCTTATTGCAGCAGGGATTGATTGCTATAATCCTCTTGAGGTTAAATCTGGACTTGATGTTCTTAAGTTAAAAAAAGAATATGGTAAAAGGTTAGCCTTTTTTGGAGGTATTGATGTTCGGGTCCTTATTAATGGAACGAAAGAGGATATAAAAAAAGAGGTTCTGCGCAAGCTTAACGCAGCTAAAGGAGGTGGCTATATTGTAGCTTCGGATCACTCTGTAGCTGGGGATGTGCCTCCAAAAAATTATGAATATATGGTTAGTTTAGTTCGCCAATATGGCAGGTATCCTTTGAGATTAAATGAATTTGATGAAAAGATTTAGCATTAAGAGGTGAAAAATGCCTTATGGTTATCCCGGAAAAATTTTAAGGATTAATTTATCCAATGGGAAAATACGGATAGAGGAGTCTGATGAGCTTTTTTACAGGACCTATCGGGGTGGAGGATGTTTAGAAGTATCTCAAATAAAGAAAAAATGAAAGGAGGTGAAATTGTAAGTTGTGGTTTCTTAGTGCAAAATAGTAAATAAAGGAGGCTTAATAATGAAAGGCAAAGTAAAATTAGGGATTGTAATTTCCACAATTTTTTTGTTAATGATAATGAGCAGTGTCTGTGGTGCTGAGGTTTCTATTAGAGGAGTAAAGCTCATTGGTTCCTTTCACACCTGTCCCAATACTGAGGCTATTAAAAAAATAATTCCAGCATTTGAAGCCAAATATGGAGCTAAAGTTACTATTATTGAGGAAACTTACGCTACCATGCACGAAAGACAAATGGCGGAGTTCATTGCTCATACAGGAGCGTATGATTTAATTGAATATCCTTACCAATGGTTAGCAGAATACGCCAGTGGAGGCCATGTGGCAGATTTATATGAGCTTATTAACGATCCTGAGGTATACGATCCTGCCTTTGATATGGATGATTGGATTAGACCTGTTCTTTTAACCTATGGTGATTGGGAGGGGGGTCTTTACGCTATCCCGAATAAATTTGACATTTACATAGGAGTTTTTAGGAAAGACCTATACAAGAATGCTGGGATAAGTCCTCCAGCTACCTGGCGAGAGTTGAGAGTAGATTCGGAAAAGTTAACTTCAGGGGATATTTATGGATTGGCTATCCCACTTAAAGTAGATGACCCTATGATGTGTAGTTTTCATCCTTTCCTGTGGAGCTATGGAGGAGATTACTTTGATGATAATAAATACCCAATCTTTAATACTGAATCGGGAGTGGCAGCCATTAAAACTTTGAAGAGCTTGATTCCCTATATGCCTAAGGGAATTTTGAACTGGGGATACGATGAGTGTCAAACAGCTATGCAGCAGGGGAAAATTGCTTATATGCTTCAATGGCATGCCTTTCTTCCGGGTTTGGAAGATCCGGGAACCTCAAAAGTAGTTGGTAAGATTGGTTATGATCTCTCTCCTGGGACATATCTTTGCAGACTCCAATCTCTGGGAGGATGGGCTGTAGGTATAGCTGCTGATTCCAGACACAAAGTAGCGGCCTGGAAGTTCATAGAGTTCATTCAGAGCAAGGAAAATGCACTGAAATTTGCTATGGGAGGCGGATCTTCAGCCAGAGACTCTGTTTTGAATAATCCAAAGGTTACGGAAGTTCAGCCCTGGACACCGGTTCTTTTAGAAGCTCTGGGGAATTCTCACGGTAGACCCAGGATACTAAACTGGATGGAAGTTCAACACACCATTGCCACTGGATTTAATGACATTCTTATAGGAGAAATTGATCCGGAAAAAGGACTGAATGAAATTGCAGCTAAAGTTTACGAAGAAATGAAAAGAGTAGGATATCATCCAGAAAAAACAGGACCCAAGCCTAAATATTAGTTTGGAAACAGAGGGAAGGTTTTTAAACCTTCACTCTGAATTTCATCTAAATTGTTGTAGCTATTTAGCCACGGATTCACACAGATAGATTTAAACACAAAGAAATTACAATATTATTTATAACAGTTTAGCCACTAAGTTACCAAATTTTTTAAGTATCTCTGTGTTCTTTGGGGTTAAGTTTTAATGATACTTTACAAAAAGGTAGAAAAATGATTTGCCGAAAGGAAGAAAAACCGTTAGCTTATTTTTTAATTTTGCCAGCTATTATTACTCTGGGAGTTTTAACCCTGTATCCTTTTGGTTTTATGATTTATCTAAGTGTCCATAGATGGAAAGCATCCTTAGCCTATATTCCCAAATCGTTTGTAGGTTTATCTCATTTTATCCGTCTTTTTCAAGAGGAGTTTTTCTGGTCTGCTATGAGTGTTACTTTCCGTTTTTTGATTTTTGTTGTCCTTATAGAGTTTTTTCTTGGCTTGTTTTTAGCTCTTATTCTTAGCCGTGAAATTAAAGGGAAAGCTATTATAAGATCTTTATTTCTTCTTCCTATGATGCTGGCTCCGGTTGCAGTAGGACTCATCTGGAGATTTATCCTTAATGATGAGGTGGGTGTACTTAACTACTTTTTCTCCATTATTCATTTACCTGCCCAGGCCTGGTTGGGGAATGTTAATACTGCTCTTCAGGCAATTATGCTGATAGATATCTGGCAATGGACTCCTTTTATGATTTTAGTATTATTAGCGGGTTTGCAGAGCTTACCCGGGGAGCCATTTGAAGCAGCTAAGATAGATGGTGCCTCAGTCTGGCAAACTTTTAGGTTTATAACCTTCCCCCTTTTGAAACCAGTAATACTTATCGCTCTTCTTTTCCGAACTATCGATGCTTACCGAATTTTTGATATAATTTATGTGACCACTTATGGAGGACCAAAGACATCTACTGAGCCACTTAGTCTCTATGTCTATAGAAGTGGGTTCAGACACTATGATATGGGATATGCGGCTGCTTTATCTTTGATTATGCTCATCATCATTATTGCTATTAGTCAGGGCTACATTAAACTTATGGCAAAGGAGTAGAAAATGAAATATCCAGAATCAAGGATAAATTGGAGAATATTTATAAAGGGAAGTATTTACATAATTATTGCCTTATTTTTGTTCTTTTTTCTATTTCCCATTTTTTGGGTAATCACAACTTCTCTTAAATTAAGAGTTCAAACTTTTACCATACCTCCTGTTTGGATATTTAAGCCCACTTTGCAAAGTTACAAGGCTATATTTACCGAAATACATTTTTCTCGTTATTTATTGAATAGCACTATTATTGCTATTTTAAATACTATTCTGGTGGTTTTTACCGGTTCTTTAGCTGCTTACAGTATAGCCAGATTTAAAACTGGGGGGAATAATTTATCCTTCTGGATTTTAAGCATTAGAATGATTCCTCCTATTGTGGTTACTGTGCCAATTTTTATTGCTTTTAGTAGGCTCCATATGATAGATACTCATCTTGCTTTAATTCTTCTCTATACTACCCTAAATTTACCTTTAGCTGTATGGATAATGCGAGCTTTTTTTATGGAAATACCAGAGGAACTGGAAGAAAGTGCTATGATAGATGGATGCTCTCGGATGCAAGCTCTCTGGAGAATTGTTTTACCCCTGGCCAGACCTGGTTTAGCAGCTACAGCTATACTTTGTTTTATCTTTGCCTGGAATGAATTTCTCTTTGCCCTTATATTTACCAGAATTGTAGCTAAAACAGCACCCTTAGCTATGACTACTTTAATGACCGAGAGAGAGCTATACTGGGGTAGGATTTGCGCTGGAGCTACTCTGGTTATAGTTCCAGTAATTGTTTTTTCTTTTATTGTGCAAAAGCATATTGTAAGAGGACTTACCTTTGGAGCTATTAAGTAAAAAATCTGTAACTGTTGAAAAGTAAGAGAGGGTTAAATGTTAAAGGGATTTACTCGCAAATTTAAACCTTTGAAAATATTAACCGAGGAACAAGTTGAATCAATCCATACAGGAACATTAAGTGTTCTTAGGAGAACAGGAATAAGATTTGAAAGCAAAAAAGCCTTAAAGTTGTTTGAGAAAAATGGATGTCAGGTAGACTATAGCAATAATCGAGTGAGATTTCCAGAAGGGTTAGTTGAAGAGTGTCTGCGCAAGG
>JAUWJJ010000039.1 GCA_030607765.1 Candidatus Aerophobota bacterium | reverse complement strand
TCTCATCAATACGGGGCCCATAGCTCAGTTGGTAGAGCAACGGACTCATAATCCGTGCGTCCCAGGTTCGAGTCCTAGTGGGCCCACCATAACAAAATAGCATAGGCAGATAGCTCAGTTGGAGAGAGCTATTTTCACCTTCCAGTTTAAGACTTTTTAGGAAATCTTACCTATTGCTGCTCAAGTGGGTAGGTTAACAGTTTGCCGAATTTGAGTTTACCCCTTAGCTTTTCCAAGAGGATTTATATATAAAAAATAGCACTTTGGAAATTTTATTTACTGCTGATAGATAAACCTTGGATATTGTTATCAATGGAAGTATCTTGCCACAAAATAGAGGGGTAAGGGAACGGTTCTATTTCCTAACCTTTTTTCCTTATTCTTCCTTATTCTTTGCTTTGCATCCTTTATCCTGAACTTTTCTTCCATTTTTCTGACCAAAATGTGAAGAATGCCTTTCTCTGGTAAAATACAAGCAATCCTGGATATAAAATCAACTTCTTTTTATAATAGAATTAAGCTATAATCGGAGAATGTATAGTAAGGATAGAATTATCTCTATTTCCCTTTTTATCTGTTCTGAATAAAAATCATCATTTTATCTATATTTTAGTTTACAAAATAATGCCATTTTAGCGTCTCTTTTGTTCAATTCGTAACATTGACAAACCTGTAAGAAAAAGCTAAATTAAAATAAAGGTCAAGGTTAAAAGTTTTAAAAATTTATGGACAATAACACTCCTGAAGGTGATTAGAGAAAAAGAAAATTCCGGAAGTTTAAATTTTCTCTGAACCAGAGGTAGCTGTTACTATACGAAGGAAATTGATTATTCAAGACCACTTTCCCTAACTATTAGAAAGCTGATAAGTGCTTTAAGAAAAGATAGATTCAATCTTGATCAAAAATAAAGAGGACCGTTTGAGGAAAAAATTATCATCTTTCCTAAGGATGATAAAGATGTAAATACTCTGATAAGCTATGCACTATACCAAAGGAATTGGCCAGAATAACTACCAAAGCTACAGCTCGATTATAAAAAATATCGAAGCCTAAAATAAATGATAGCAGTTACTTAAAGTTATTGTCTATTTTTAGGAGGTAAGCAAGATGGATGAGGCCAAATCAAAAGGTGCAAAACGAAATTATGTTGCGCATGCAGGGGGGATTGGGAGCCTACCCCGATCCTCGGATCTGGGAGAGGCACTGGAAGAACTAAAGCCACCCAGTCATCTTTGCCTGGTCTATGATTCACCAGAGGAGTGGCGTGCTACCATTATCCCCTTTTTAAAAATTGGACTGAAGAGGAGTGAAAAATGCTTCTACATCACAGATGCTCATACAGCCAATGAGGTGCGCAGCTACCTTCGCCAGGAAGGTTTGGATGTAGCCGCTTTTGAGGCAAAGGACCAGTTAGTTATTTTACATCAAAGTGATGTCTACATACAGGAAGGCTCTTTCGACCCGGACCGTATGATTGCTCTTTTGATCGCTGAAACTAAAAAGGCCATAGCTTCGGGCTATTCTGCCCTTCGCGCAGCTGGCGAGATGAGCTGGGTATTGCGCGGCTATTCAGGTTCAGAAAAACTCATCGAATACGAAGCAAAACTAAATCGAAATTTTTTCCCTAATTACCCTTGCGTT
This sequence comes from Candidatus Aerophobota bacterium, assembly GCA_030607765.1. The sequence goes on along the minus strand of JAUWJJ010000039.1, from coordinate 6,523 downwards.
GCTATCTGCCAGTATGATAGGCGAAAATTCCTCCCTGAAACTATTAAAAATGTGATTATGACTCATCCACTTTTAGTGTATAGAAATCACATCTACCATAACTTTTACTATATCCCACCCGAGGAGTTCCTTACTCAAAGGAGTGCTAAACAAGAGCTACAATACTTGCTAAACAATATTGAACGAATATGTGAAAGCGAAGAAGCGCTGAGAAGGGATAAACAGGAGAAAATCGCCATTATGGACAGTATGTTAGAGCTCGTAATCTACCAGGACATCAAGAACAGAATTTTATGGGCAAACAGGGCTGCAGGTAAATCGGTTGGTTTAACTCCTGAGCAATTAGTAGGACGCCATTGCTATGAAATATGGCATCAGCGTAATAAACCATGTAAAGGCTGCCCGATTGCCAAAGCCTATAAAACTGGCCAACCTCAGCAAGGGGAGATAAGAACTCCCGACGGGAGAATATGGTTCATACAAGGCTCTCCCATCCGAGGTGAGAACGGCAATGTATTGGGCGCTGTCGAGATTGTGTTGGACATCACCAAGCGCAAGAAGATGGAAGACCAGTTAAAGGCATCCCTGAAGGAAAAAGAGGTGCTGTTGTGGGAGATGCATCATCGCATAAAGAATAATCTTCAGGTTGTGTCAAGTCTACTCAATATTCAAGCGCACTCTACCAAAGATAAAAAAACAATTGATATACTCTCTGAATCCAAAGATAGGATAAATACTATAGCTCTTATCCATAGCCAATTATATGAAAGCAAAAACTTATCAGAAATTAGTATGAAAAGCTTTGTAGAAAAATTGTTAACTCAGTTGCTCCAGAGTTACCCGGTTAAAGATAAGAAAATTACCCTGGTAGTTCATATAGATGATTATCCATTTCCAGTATCTATTGCAGTGCCTGTCGGATTAATTGTTAATGAACTATTAACGAACACTTTCAAATATGCTTTTGATAAAAGAAAAAAAGGGAAAATTGAGGTTGTCCTTAGTGCAACGAAAAAAGGTGAAATTAATTTTACTGTCAGCGATGATGGTGTTGGATTACCAAGGGGATTTGATATTAATACAACCAAAACAATGGGTCTGTCCCTGGTAAAAATTTTGGTAGAAGACCAGTTACAGGGAACCTTAGATATCATCAATAAAGAAGGGACAACCTTTAATATAAAATTTAAAATAAAAAAATGAAAGATACAGAGAGACTTAATAATGAAAAATGCGAGAATATTAATTGTTGAAGACCAAGCCATTATAGCCAAAGATCTGGGAATGATGGTTACAGAGATTGGTTACAAAGTGGCAGGGTATGCTGCCACCGCAGAGGATGCTATAAAAAAGGCAGTTGAGCTTAAGCCTGATTTGATATTGATGGATATTGTTCTCAGAGGGAAGAAAAACGGCATAGACGCTTCTTATGAGATAAAGGAGAAAATGGACATCCCTGTTATATTTTTAACTGCATATGCGGATATTGAGTTAATAGATAAAGCTAAAACCATTGAGCCGTATGCTTACATTGTTAAACCGTTCCAGGAGAGGCAACTTCTCGCATCCATTGAAATAGCTCTTTTCAAAAGCCAGATGGAGAAAAAACTGCAGGAATCGGAGGAGAAATACCGAAGCCTGGTAGAGAACTCCCTCGATGGGATAGTTATCGTTCAAGGGCTCAAGATAAGGTTTGTGAACCGAGCACTACTTAAAATCTTCGACTTACGGAGCGAAGAGAAGGTAGTGGGTCGTAAATTCACCGATTTTATATCACCACAGTACCGAAGATTGATGAAGGTAGGAGGCTTTGCCAGGAAAAAGGAAGAATATGAACCCAGCTACTACCAGTTTAAGGCATTGCACAGGGATGGTACCGAGTTCGATGCCGAGATCTCCATAAGCAGGACGGTCTATCAAGGAACTGTAGCACGGCAGGGAATAATCCGAGACATCACCGAGCGCAAGCGAGCGAAGGAAGCTCTGGTAGAAAGTGAAGGAAAATTAAATGCTATGTTGCACTCTATTGATGATCATATGAGTATGGTGGATAAAGATTTAAATATTGTCTGGGCCAATAAAACCACCAGGAAAATTTTTGGTAATCATATTATTGGCAAAAAATGTTATGAAGTATACCGTAAAAGAAAAGAGCCTTGTGAACCCTGCTGCACACTTAAGGCGTTTCAGGATGGTAAGGTTCATAGGCATGATATCCAGGTGATGGATAAAGACGGGGAAATAATATATTTCTATTGTACTGCTAATGTAGCGCTAAGAGATAGAGAGGGAAACCCCACAGCAGTGTTAGAGGTTTCCAGAGACACCACCCAGCTTAAAAAAGCGGAGAAAGAACTTAAACAAAGTTTCAAGAAATTGCAAAAAATCTTCAAGGGAACAACAAATGCCCTGACGGCGGCAGTGGAAATTAGAGACCCCTATACTGCTGGTCATCAACAGAGAGTAACCGAACTTACCGTTACCATAGCTAAAGAAATGGGTCTTTCAGAAGATCAAATCGATGGGATCAATATAAGCGCACTTATTCATGATATTGGCAAGATAAATGTGCCAACTGAGATTCTCAGCAGACCTGCTCGGTTAACCAGATTAGAATTTAAGATGGTTAAAACTCATCCACGGTTAGGTTATGATGTTTTAAAAGAGATAGAGTTTCCCTGGCCGGTTGCAAAGATTGTACTTCAACATCATGAAAGGATGAACGGTTCTGGATACCCTCGAGGGTTAAAAAATAATGATATTCTCCTTGAGGCAAGAATATTAGCTGTAGCTGATGTCGTTGAGGCTATGGTTTCTCACAGGCCTTACCGTCCAGCTCATGGCATAGATGAAGCTTTGAAGGAAATCTCGCAGAATAAGGGTGTCCTTTACGATTCTTATGTGGTAGATGTTTGCCTGAAGCTTTTTACTGAAAAAGGATTTAAATTCGAGGATGAAGCTAACAATTTCATCTAAAAACTTACCTGGTTCACAGTCTCAGCCCTCTTCTAAATTACCTACAATAGCTTTCAAGATTTACATTAGATATTAAACTCATAAATAAAGGAAACTTGAGTTCTCCTTAAAAATAAATATAATAAAAGATGAGGTTTCAAATGAGTGTAAAAACCAAACTATCTTTACAAGAACAGCTATGCATCTTCACCAATAATATGATAAGAATTATTACACTTCTTATTCTCCTGATAACTGTAGGGGCTGGTATTGTTCAAGCTGAACAAATAATACACCCAACTGTTATTCCAAAAAGTAAAGAGGAGTTCCCACTGGAAGAAATAGGAGAAAGAACTACCATAGCAATCCCTGCTCTTAAAATAGAAAATATCTCCAATTCCTGGGGACCTGTCTTATCTGATACCACCACCATTGTTACTCAGGTTTTAGTCAGTGAGCCAAATTTATCTTTAGTTCCGCTATCGGTTAGCTGTAGCATCTATCTTAACGGTATTAAAATGGCTGAGGGTCTGGGTGAGGATCTCACTATTGAGAGGGTAGCTAAGGGCAGCCTTGTTCGCTTTAATAGTAAAATTAACAATAACAGTGAGAATATCGCTAAATGGTGGACCTCTCATATAAAAAATGGTGAAAGAACTAAAGCAATAATTAAAGGGGAACTCATAATAAATTTGGGAGGAGTTGATCTGGCCTATCCCTTTTCGTGGGAAAATGAGTTTCAAACCGACATGCTTGGAGATATCAATACCACAGATGTAAGTAATTTTAATTTTGGGTTGTACACACTGCAAATTCAGTCTTTACATTCTGAATGGGGAAAAATTACAACCAAGGAAACCCAGATAAAGTACACGATTAAGATTTATAATTCCAGCAAAATACCAGGAGCACCAATTATAAATAGGATTGAATATGATTTTCTATTAAATGGGATCAAGATGGCAGAAGGTAGTACTGGACTACCTTTGGTCATTTGGCCAGGTAAAACAAAATCGGTAGTCTTTACTATCAAAATGGACAGCAGGAAGCTAAAAACCTGGTGGATTTCTCACATCAAATCTTATGAGAGGACCAGCTATCAATTTCAATACTCTCTTCTTGTGAAATTTCTTGGAGCTACACTTGCTCGATGGCCAAAGGAGGTTGAGGGAAGCTTTGAGACTGATTTTCTGGCTCTAAAGAGTTCCCAATGAATTTTCAAACTTAGTTTAGGATAAGTAAAAGTGTCAAATAAAAGGGCTAATTGGCTAATTTCTATATTCATTGCTTTACAAATCTTAATTTTAACAGCTCCTAAAGTAGGCCTGGCCGCAAAAGGTAATTTAACCATTCTGCATACTAATGACATACACTCGCATCTGGACGGGTTCTCCCGTTTGGCTACCAGGGTAAGAGAAGTCAAACAGAGAAAAGCAGAAAAAAATGAGCCTGTGCTGCTCTTGGATTCAGGCGATTTTATGGTTGGAACACTCTATCATCTGCTAACTACAACTCTGAGTCCAGAACTTACTTTAATGAATACCCTTGAATTTGATGCTACAACTTTAGGCAATCATGAGTTCGAGTGGGGACCCCGGGCTTTAGCTAATATTATTGATATTGCCGGAAAAAATGGAGGTGGCTCAACGGTTCCCATTATTGCTTCCAACATAAGGTTCAATGCCTTTGATTCCAGTGATAATGATCTTAAAAGACTATACGATGCTGGGTTTATTAGACCCTATCTTGTGAAAAACCTGTCCAATGGGTTAAAGGTAGGCATTATTGGTTTATTGGGAACTAAAGCAGCGCAGGAGGCACTTGGAGCGGCTCCGGTAGAATTTGAACATAGTGAAGAGGTTATCCAGCATATAGTAAACGTTGTTAGAAGCAAGGGTGTTGATCTGTTAATCTTGCTTTCCCATTCCGGGCTTGATGAAGATAAGAACCTGGCAAGATTGATTAAAGGTATTGATATAATTATTGCCGGACATTGCCATACCGCTCTGTTTCAACCAGTCCATATCGGGAATACTCTTATAGTTGAGGCAGGTTCATATACAAAATACCTGGGTAAATTAGAGGTATCTGTGGATGAGGGGAAAATTTCTATGCGAGGCTATCAGTTAATTCCTATTGACGATACCATTTCTAAAGATTCCTCTATTCAGAAAACTATCAACGACTACACCAGTATCGTCGATAAAGAAATATTGAATCCTGTTGGGTTAGAATCCGGGAAATTGCTGGCATCCACAGACTTTGATTTGATTGGAGAGCCTGAGCTTATTAGCGAGACCAATCTTGGAGACTTAATTACCGACAGTATGCGCTTTGCTATTGATTTTTATCAACCCGAGGATTCTGTAGATATCACCTTTCAACCAACAGGCTTTATTCGCGGCAATATTAATACAGGGATAATCAAAACTGCAGATGCATTTCGCATTGCCTCCTTAGGCATTGGTTCCAATATGAAACCAGGCTATCCTTTGGTCAGTTTTTATCTTAATGCTCAGGAGATAAAAAGGGTTCTGGAGATATCGATTTATATCTCATTAACCAGGGGTAAGGGATACTTTCTCCAGGTATCAGGGTTAAGATTCTACTACAATCCCCTGCGACCACTTTTTAGGAAAGTAACAAAAATAGAGAAATGGGACAGTGCCACTACAAGTTATATTTCTTTTGATACCTTGGATACCAGAACTTTTTACAAAGTTGGGGTCAATCTTCTTTTGGTAGATCTCCTATCTCTTATTAGAAGTTATGTTCCCTGGCTAATTATAGTTCCCAGGGATAGGGAAGGAAATCCTATTCCTCTTAACACTCCTGCAGGCAGGACACAAATTCTGGTAGATAGAGATCCTGCAAGCAGTGGTATTCAGGAACTTACAGAATGGCAGGCATTCATAGAGTATCTTTCTCATATTCCTGATTTGAATGGGGATTTAATGCCTGATATTCCTTTAGTATATCTTAAGCCTCAAGGACGTATTAACAAACCTTCCGAGGAATTTCTGAGTTATTATCAGACTAAAAGAAAAAATCCCTGGATAGGTGTGGGAGCTGCCCTCGTTTTCCCCTCTCTTGGGCATATTTATGCTAAAGAGCGGTATTCAAGAGGTCTAATATTCTTCTTAATAGAGTTAGGCTCACTTGTTCTTGTATCTGAAGAATCTACGAAGACCCTTGGCCTTTTAATTTTAATTTCTTTTAAGGTAGGAGAATGCAAAGATGCTTATGAGGCCGTTATGGATTACAATGAAAAATTAGCAGAAAAATACCACGTTACATTTTCGCTGAATCAAAGGAAAGCACGTGTAGCTCTGGGCTGTAGGTTCTAAGAAGTGAAGACAAAGCTGATTGTAAATCCTATTGCTGGCCGGGGAAAAATCGAAAAAATGTTTCCCCTGGTTCAAAAAAAACTCAAATAGAAAGGAATTAAATATGATCTGGTACTGACCAGGGGCTGCGGTCAGGCGAAAATATTTGCTCAAAAAGCAAAAGAGGCAGGCTATCAAAGGGTCATCGTTTGTGGAGGAGATGGAACAGTTAGCGAAGTTAT
>JAUWJJ010000210.1 GCA_030607765.1 Candidatus Aerophobota bacterium | reverse complement strand
ATTTTAACAGGATAAAGAGCAAAAGTCAAATTTTCTTCTGGCTCCCTCCTGCGCCTCGACTCTTTCCATTTATCCAGAGTAACAGTTTAGTTTTTAAAAAGGGCTTTGGTGAATCCTTGCGGAAAACGACCTCGCCTTTATCTTGATATACATAGAAAATTATATCTACAATCCGCTACTAAGGGCATATCTCTGAAGGAGCATTAGATGAGCTACCTTAACGAGGTTTCTGAGTGGAGGAAAAAGAAAGATTTATGTTCGAAGGAAGCAAAGCTTCCAAGTTTAAATCTTTCCCGTAGCGAAGAAATTGAGCAGAATAATTTGAAGAGCATCTACGGCGACGGAAGAGAATGCCCGAAGTCTTCTTGACGGAATCCTTAAGGTATGATAAATTATGTAAAGAACAATCTATTAAGCAATCAATACTAAACATAATATACAGGGAGGTAATTAGATGAAAATAACTCAAGAACAAAAAGAAGAAGTTCGCATTTTCTCCTTAAATGGGCGTTTTGATGCTTATTCTGCAGGAGAGGTGGAGGATAAATTAAACCTGGCTATATCTCAAGGAGCACGGAAACTGCTCATAGACCTGGATGAAATAAAGTATATAAGTAGTGCCGGATTAAGAGTCCTTTTGGCAATAGCTAAAAAGTTAAAAAAAGAAGATGGCCAGATAAAACTTTGCTGCCTTCAACCTTATGTAAAGGAAGTTTTTGATATTGCTGGATTCACTCAGATTTTCAAGATTTACAATACTTACGAGGAAGGGATAAATAGTTTTTCAATCTTGAACATTAAAAACGAAAAGGAAAAATGAAGAAATTGCCTTCTTCTCTTACTTTAAAAGCCTCCTTAGTAAACCTGGAGAGAGTAAATAATTTTGTTCATGAATGGGTTAAGAAGGTAAGTTTATCCGACCGTAGTGAAAAAGAGCTTCTTTTAGCTGTAGAAGAGGCTTATGTTAACATAGTGAAATATGCCTGTCCAGGGTCATCAGGTAAGAAAATAACTATTTATTGCTATATAGACAAGAATAGTCTAACCTTAAAAATAAAGGATGAGGGGGTATCTTTCAACCCTCTGGAATTTCCAGAACCCTACCATGCTCCTCACATAGAAGAAAGGAAGGCAGGGGGGTTGGGAATTTTTCTTATGCGAAAGTTTGTTGATGAGGTTGAATATGAGCGCAAGGGAAAATATAACTTATTAATCTTGATTAAGAAAAGGAATGCGGATGTTTGAGGCAAAGATAGTTTGATAATTAGTTTTACTTCAAAAGGAAAATAATTGGGAAATTCTATTGTCGAGCTTTTATTTTCACTAATTAAAGATATATGTGTAATAGTTGTCGTCGCCTACATAGTAACCAGAACAAAGAGCTTCAATAATATACTCTCCAGGCAACCTACTTTCGCAGACCGCCTGATATTAATTTTAGTTTTTGGAGGATTTTCTATATATGGAACCTACAGTGGAGTAAGCATATTTGGGGCTATTGCGAATACAAGAGACCTTGGTCCAATGATTGCTGGTCTTGTGGGAGGACCTATTATTGGATTGGGGGCTGGCTTAATTGGTGGGATACATCGCTATTTTTTAGGTGGATTTACCCGTATTCCTTGCAGCTTATCTACTATAATTTCCGGTCTTTTAGGTAGTCTCATTTATATATTTAAAAAAGGAAAGTTTGCCGGAGTTTTTTGGGCGGTTCTTCTCGGTATTTCCATAGAATTATTTCATCAGCTTCTTACCCTTTTGATAGCTAAACCATTTACTGATGCTCTTCAACTCGTCAAAGAAGTTGCCTTGCCTATGTTCGTCGCCAATAGTATAGGGATTGGCATCTTTGCTCTAATTATAGCCAATCTGATAAAGGAAAAAAAGACAGGTTCCGAAAGAGACAAGTATCATGCTGAGCTGGAGATTGCCCATAGGCTTCAGGTAAGTCTTCTCCCTGACAAACCTCCTCAGATTAAAGGCTACCAAATTGCGGCAATGAGTCAACCAGCGAGGGAGGTAGGTGGTGATTTTTATGACTTTATTGATGTTGCTGAGAGTAAAATTGGTTTTGTGATAGCTGATGTAGCAGGGAAAGGACTACCAGCAGCTTTATTTATGGCACTTTCTCGAAGTTTTCTCCGTGCTCAGACTATAGGTAATCTAAAAGCAAATACTGTTCTTGAAAAAGCTAATAAACTAATTGCTAAAGATGCAAAAGGAGGAATGTTTGTAACTGCCTTTTACGCTATTTTAGATATTCCTGATAAGATCTTGAAATTTTCCAATGCCGGCCATAATCCACCCCTGTTTTTTCATTCAAGCACGGGTGAATGCGAGGAACTGAGAATGGAGGGTATAGCGCTAGGTGTTTTTGAGGAAGCTCGGTTCCATGAGAAAGAGATTGCCTTTAAAAGAGGGGATATCATAGTTTTCTATACCGATGGTGTTGTAGAAGCAATAGATAAAACTGAGAGACAATTTGGAATGAGAAAACTCACCGAACTACTCAAAGATAAGCATCACCTACGAGCTGCCGAGTTGATTAAAATAATAAAGGAAGAAGTAAAGGAGTTTTCCGGGAATCAGCCTCAGTTCGACGATTTCACTCTTATGGTAGTGAAGGTAGCCTAAATGTGTGCGATAAAAGAAAGTAAAAGGACAAATTATGAGTAAGAAGATTCCTTTCTTCTCTCTATATTTATGCTCTCCCTGCTCAAAATGTAGAAATAGTTACTGATAGAGGATATTTCCAGAAAGTTCATTATGTCTTAGAAAAAGCTAATGAATCTATCCAAATTACATCCTATTTCTTCCTGTCATTGCGCGGTAAAGCCGAAGCAATCTCGGTAGCCGCAGGCTTTAGCCTGCGAAAATATGCGCCCCTAAAGGGTGCGGCTACCTGCTTTTCTGCTCACAAT
>JAUWJJ010000099.1 GCA_030607765.1 Candidatus Aerophobota bacterium | reverse complement strand
GAGTCTATTATGAAATTAGCCAGGGAAAATGATATTACTGTTATTGAAGATGCGGCGCATGCCTTTGGAGGAAGTTATAAAGGCAAGATGAGTGGCACTATAGGTCACTTTGGCTCATTTAGTTTTCATGAAGTAAAGAATATAAATGCTTTAGGTGAAGGAGGGATAGTAGTTACTAACGAATCTTATGGTGAAGATTTTCCTAAAGCTCGTTTTGTTGGTTTTGATGGAGCTCATCCTATTAAAAACTGGCTTTACGATGTCGTAGCTTTAAAAGGTAAGGGTAATCATTATTCTATTGCCGGGATGCATCCAGCTACAGAAATTCAAGCAGTAGTTTTACTTAACCAGATGAAAAGAATAAAAGAAATTATTACCAGACGTAGGAAAGCCGCCGAATATTTAAATAAAAGATTTGAAGGAATAGAGGAAATTATAACTCCTCCCTTAGATACAGATGATATAAAGAGCACTCATCATCTTTATCTATTTCAAATAAATCCGGATAAACTTAAAGGGGACATTCAAGATTTTAAAAAGAAACTTGGTGAAAAAGGAGTAGTCCAAATTCCTCACTTTGCTCCCTTGTATAAGTTCTCTTATATGAAACAAATGGGTTATGATACTAAAGCAATAGAAAAGAGTTGTCCCCATACCGAGAAACTTTTCCAGCATCGTTTTACTCATCTGCCCCTTTATCCTCTTACCGAGGAGCAGTTAAAATATATGGCTGATAAAGTAATTGAAGTGATGAAAGAGATGCAAAGATGATTATTGATATTCATAAGGAAAGTAAAGATTATTCATCCTAAAGTAGCCGAAGCTTTTGGAATGGATTATTGTCCTTTGAAAGTTTGATATTTTGTGATTTAGTTAAAAAGGGAGAGCTAAAAATAAGGCCAGAGGGAGGTGAGAAAGTAAAGAATAAATAGGCTATTAGCTGGGACAAGAGAAGACTTCTAAAAGGAAACTATTAAGCAGGAAATTTTCCTTAAGGAAGTTTTCGGGAAAATAAAAAAATCAAGGAGGTTAAAAAGTGATACGAAAAATAGGAGTAATATTTTTAAGTATGGTAATATGCACGGTAACCGTAGCTTCAGCCTTAGCAATGGAATATAAAGAAGCTCCTATGCTGAGAACAAAAGTAGCTGCAGGAGAACTTCCACCTGTAGAAGAAAGACTACCGGAAGAACCTTTAGTAGTTAAACCAGTAGAGGAAATTGGCCAATATGGAGGGGTATGGCGACTGGTGCTGGTAGGAGGGATGGGCGCGTACAAACAACTGTGGAATGAGAATTTAGTTTGTTGGTCTTCTGATTATAAAGAGATTTTACCAAATATAGCCAAAGGTTGGGAATGGAGTAAAGACAGCAAAAGCATAACTTTCTATCTACGAAAAGGAATGAAGTGGAGTGATGGGGTACCATTTACGGCGGATGATGTTGTCTTCTATTGGAATGACATAATGCTTAATAAAGAACTTAATCCCCTTGTGCAATCAACGTTTATGATTGGTGGTGAACCGGGTAAGATAGAAAAAATAGATGATTACGCCTTTAGATTGAGTTTTGCTAAACCTAATTCCATACTGCTCCAAAATCTCATAACAGCCTGGAATACGATATATGCTCCTAAACATTACCTCGAGCAATTCCACCCCAAATATACTTCTATGGATGAGATAAAAAAGATAATGAAAAAAGAAAGTTTCGATACTTGGATAGATTTATTTAAAAGTAAAAATACGCACTTTGACAATCCCGAATGTCCCCAAGTAAATGCCTGGATACCTCAAAACACAATAGATAAACCAATTCAGATTTTTGTCCGAAATCCATATTATTGGAAAGTTGATACTGAAGGAAATCAGTTACCCTATATTGATAAAGTTGAACGAACTCTGACATCGAGTAGAGAAACTACATTACTTAAAGCTATGGCTGGAGAAATCGATTATCAGGGAACAACTCTATGGCAAAAGATAGATGACTATACTATGCTAATGCAAAATAGGGAAAGAGGTGATTACCGATTAGTTACCCTGCTTCCCGTAGGAACAAATCACGGTACCATTTACTTTAATTTCTGGCATGAAGATCCGGTGATTCGTGAGCTCTTTCGCAATAAGCAATTTCGTATTGCGTTATCAGTAGCTATAGACAGGGAGGAAATAAATGAGTTATTCTTTAAGGGATTAGGCCTTCCCAGTCAAGCATTCCCACCACCGGGAATGCCATGGTATGAGGAACGATTTTGTAACTCCTACATTGAGTATGATCCTGTGAAAGCCAATAGAATTTTAGATGAGATAGGATTAAAATGGGATAAAAATCACCAATATCGGTTACGTTCTGATAGTAAACGATTAAGATTTGTACTTATAAATTACGGCTGGCCACCTGAAATTCCGGATATAATGGGTCTTATAAGAGATAAATATTTTAAGGACATAGGAATAGAGATAGTACCAAAAATTATAGGTGACACTCTTTTCGCGACCCAAGTATCAGCGTGTAAGTATGATATATTATGTGATTTCGGAAATATGGGTTTTGTTGGAGGATCCCCTTCACGGGCGGAACTCTTTCCTTTTAATCCCAACAGTCGATGGTGCCAAAGGTGGGCTCTTTGGATCACCTCTGGCGGCAAAGAAGGAGAAGAGCCTCCTGCAGATGTGAAACGTCTAGTGAAAATTTGGGATGAAATCCTTGAAGAAAATTCTGTGGAGAAAAGAATTGCAGTAACTAAAGAAGCATTAGCAATTCACTCTGAGAATTTGTGGAGTATAGGTATAGTAACAGAGCCTTCAGTGACGCTTTTCACTTTAGTTAAAAATAATTTCAGAAATGTAGCTGAAAATATAAATAGTCAGCATAGATCAGAATATTCTCCACAGTTCTTCATTAAAAAATAGGATAAGCAGAAAATTCATTGGAAGATTAAATTAAACAGGTGGAAGACGACAAAAAATCTTCCACCTGTTTAAACCTATATTTTGAGGTATAACTAGCATATAAAGTCAAGTATATTTTTAAAATCTGTCAATGCAAAGTAAAAATGTCATACCTCTGCCATGGCTAAAACATTATCTTCAGAAGGAATATACCTTCCCTTTGCTTGGGGACTTTCAGCAAAGATAGGATTTATACCCAACTCATCCCAGGCTCTTCCTATTTGAGTTTCTTTGTAGTCTTTCTTTAGGTTAACATGGATACTTTGATGACGAGTAGTAATAAACTTGGAATTCTTATCTACATAAATGGATAAAGGTATGCCTTTTATTTCTATTATTTTTCTTAAAGTAGCCATATTTTTTTCTGTGCTATCCTCATAAGTAAACCGAGCATAAGGAACATTGCCTGTAGCATCATCTATTCCTCCGATGAGTTTAATTCTATCGTGAGTTTACTAAATGAACAGAAAAAATCATCCGCAATATATTGTAAATATTGGCATTGCTCATTTAATCATTTGTATACACTGAACGGGATATTGGTTTTTATTTTTTGTTTAGTTAGACCTATAGCCTCAGCAAGGGCATAGAGGTCTTCGTCTATTTCTTCAAGACGATAAACTGTTTTATATCGTCCTTTAGTTTTTTGCGAGGGGTTTTCAATAAAAGTAGCCAGTCGAATAGCAGAAAGTTCTTTTATCAACTTGTGTGGTGATCCTTTAAAGTTAGCGTTTTCCTTTGCTCTTCTATAGGCAACCATGCATAAAAGAAATGCAAAAAGGCAGATAAACCCATGGACCTCTATCTTCTGATCCGTCCAATGATATTGAGGTCTTAAGGCTAAATGAAAAGGGTTTTTTATACTCTGTTCAATACCCCTGATTTGGCCGTGGCGTAGTTTTTCTGAAATATAAACTACAGCCGTGAGATCAAGATGCCAGATTTCAGTGCGCACAAGATAACAATCAAATAGTATTACCATTCACCGAGACAGCCCTCATAGACTTATTAGCTTGTTCAATTAAAGCCTTATGATAGGAGAGACACACTGCCGCTACAAAGTGGATATTGGTACTCATTTGCTTTAATAGTTTTTTTGAGTTATTACCCTGATCGAATATCAGAGTAATAACCTTTAATGAGGCAGAAATGGCTTTGAATCTATTTAATATCTGTTTAAATTGTTCTTTGAAAACAGTCCTATCCGTGAGATTACCTTGATAGAGTTTATGAAAAAGGGGAAGTTGTTTCTTGCGGGAGATCAAAAGCAAGAGCCCAACCTGCCTTAAATCCATCCACTTCTGTTTGTTTCTACCCCTTTGGGTAAGGTTGCATCTTTTATTGGCTGAATCAATATAGGTAAAAAAGTTGGTTGTATCATAAAGCAGTGTATCAAGTGTTACTTTTCGCTTTTCTATTAATATGTTTACGATATCTTCCTCAATAAGCGGAATGGCTTCACTGGTGGGGTAGCATATTCTTCCAATATATCAAGTCCTATTCTATAAATGGCATCAGCTCTAATAATACCTATTTTTTCTAAAGAACCAAGAACTTCAGTTGCCTCATAAATTGTATCCCATAATCTCATATTTAAAGCTATATTACCGGGGATCTAAGATAAGGGATAAAATCTGGTTATATTCCGGGTTAGTTGTTCCTAAAGATAGCTGATATCCCTTTTTAACAAATTGATACTTATCCCCATAAACAATAAGACCGGTGGTATCAACATTTAAATCTACTTTTTCTTCATTTTTAAAAAGGGCAACTCTATTTAAAATATTCTCAAAGACCAAGGAAAGCTGGGTAATCTCTTCAGGAGTCATTCTGTTTAAGAAATGATTAATTCCTGACTGATCGGGAAATCTATCCATACTGAATAAAAAGGCTACTGAAGAATAAGGAGTAAGTTTATGGTTAATATCCTTAATACAGGAACATCCTACTGCTATTGAGGAGAAAAGGGTAGCAATCTTATCCATTATACTGTATAATCTCTTTCATAGGAAGATGAAAGTGTTTTGAAAAGGGATCAAAAAAGCCTAATCTCTTAGCAAAACTAGCCATGATGGCTAAAAAACCAGAAGGAAGAAACTCACTAAACTCGTCCAGACTGACCTCAATTTGGATTCTGTCTTGAATATTGACCGATTCAAAAGAGAGGGTTTTCTCCTCTGATAAATCTTCTCCAGAGTAGGTTTCAGATAAATAGCTCTTTTTTTCTATATGAAGATCAAGCTTTTTGGTCAAGATAACCCTAAAAAAAAGGACCGCATTTAGAGGAAAAAGCTAAATTAGATGAGAGTTCTACTTTCTTTAGGCTAATTATCTCTTCTTTAAAAGAGAAGACATCTTTTAGCGGCTCACTTGTTAAAATAGCCTCTTT
>JAUWJJ010000114.1 GCA_030607765.1 Candidatus Aerophobota bacterium | reverse complement strand
TTTAATAAAAATTTAGTAGGGTACCAAAATTATTATACACCAGGAGGTGAGAAAGTAAAAGAGGCCATTAGCTGGGAAATAAGGAAAACTTTTCAAAAAAAGAGAAGTGTTGAAAAATTAATTTCTTTTTAGAAGCTTTCAGGAAAAAATGAACTATGTTTGAGAAAGAAATTAGAAAATTGCAAAGGAGTAAAAATTGATTAAAAAAATAGGTGTATTATTTTTAAGTGGAGCTATATGTTTAGCAACTGTAGGTTTAACTCTAGCAATGGAATATAAAGAAGCTCCGATGCTCAGAACAAAAGTAGCTGCAGGAGAACTTCCTCCAGTAGAAGAAAGACTTCCTGAAGAACCATTGATAATAGAACCGGTAGAGGAAATTGGCCAGTATGGAGGAACCGCCAGACAGGTAATGATGCAGAGATATAGCAGAGGTTACTCCCGTCAAATGTTCACGGAGAACCTAACCTGTTTTTCCTCTGATTATAAAAAAATTTTACCCAATATAGCTAAAGGTTGGGAGTGGAGCGAAAACAATAAAAGCATAACTTTTTATTTGCGAAAAGGAATGAAATGGAGTGATGGGGTGCCCTTTACTGCGGATGACTTTGTATTCTATTGGAATGACATAATGCTCAATAAGGAACTCAGCCCCGTTCCGCCGTCATTCTTTATGATAGGTGATAAACCGGGTAAAATAGAAAAGATAGATGATTACACCTTCAAAATAAGTTTTGTTGAGCCCTACGGTATGTTCCTCGAACTTCTTATAGCTCCTGGTCGCGAGGGATATGCTTGTAAACATTATCTAAAGCAATTCCATCCTAAATATACGCCAATGGATGAGATAAAGAAGGTAATGAAAAAAGAAGGTTTCGATATCTGGATAGATTTATTCGGAAGCAAAAATAGTCACTTTAATAATCCGGAATGTCCCCAAATAGATGCCTGGATACCTCAAAATACGGATGATAAACCGATACAAATTTTCATGCGGAACCCATATTACTGGAAGGTTGATACTGAGGGAAATCAATTACCTTATATTGATAAATGGCAGAGAACTTTCACAAGTAGTACAGAAACTACATTACTAAAGACTATGGCTGGAGAAATGGATTATGGGGTAAAAGCTCTGGGTCAAAATATAGAGTACTGGTCTATGCTAATGCAATATAGGGAAAAAGGTGATTACCGATTAACTTCAAGGCTTCCCTGCGGAACGAATCATGGCACCATTTACTTTAATTTCTGGCATGAAGATCCGGTAATTCGTAAGCTGTTTCGTGATAAACAATTTCGTATTGCCTTGTCAGTAGCTATAGACAGAGAGGAAGTAAATACTTTACTCTGGAAAGGAATAGGTATTCCCAGCCAAGCATTTCCACCTGAAGGAATGCCATGGTATGAGGAACGATTTTGTAAATCCTATACTGAATATAATCCAGATAAAGCAAACAAGATTTTGGATGAGTTAGGGTTAAAATGGGATGAAAAACACGAGTATCGATTACTTCCTAATGGTAAAAAATTAGAGTTTGTACTTATGAACAGAGGCTGGCCACCTGATGCTCCGGACATAATGGATCTCTTAAATAGTAAATACTGGAAGGAAATAGGTATAAAAATAGTGCCCAAGATTATAGCTGACGGTCTTTGGGGTTCCCTAAGTGCATCTTGTGGTTACGATTTATATTGTGAAGCTCAAAATCGTGGGTTTGTAGGTATGCCTCCAGTAATCTATTCAACTGTTTTTCCTTTCTATCCCGGTGGTGGCTGGGCTTCATGGTGCCAAAAGTGGGCTCTCTGGTTTGTTTCTAATGGTAAAGAAGGAGAAGAGCCTCCTCAAGATGTGAAAAGACTAATGGAACTCCGTGATGAAATTCTCAAAGAAGTCTCTGCAGAAAAAAGAATTGAGTTGAGCAAAGAGGCACTGGCAATTCATGCTGAGAATTTGTGGACTATAGGAATTGTGACAGAGCCTTCAAGAATAATATTTGGTCTAGCTAAGAATAATTTCAGAAATGTAGCCGAGATGATGAATGATGAGCATGAATCAGAATATATTGCACAGTTTTTCATAAAGAAATAGAAGAAATGTAAAGTTTGTAGATAGGTATAGAGGGGAGAATATTTGTTGATTCTCCCCTCTAATAATTTAATAGAAGAGATTAAATGTTTGGAATGCAAATAGAAAGTATAGAGGAAAATAAAGCTTGGGTAAAGGTAACTACCACAGGAGATCCTCGTGCAAAGAAGATTAAAAGAATTTAGCCAGCAATTTAGAAAACATAAGGAATTTAGAAAACATAATAAAGAAACTTTGGAATTATGGGAAGATTTTCGAAAAAAGGAAAATCGTCGTGTTCCTATTACTTTCGAGAGTGATGAAAATCTTTGGCTTAGTTTGATAGGTCGAACCTTCCGCGAATTTTATACTGACCCTTCTATCCAACTCGAAGCTCAACTTATAGGACAAGCTTGGATGCGGTTTAATATATTTCAGGATAAAATTATGGGTATTCCTGAAGAGGCATGGGTGGTAATACCACGTTTTTGGCATGACGAGGCAGAGTTTTTTGGTTGTGAAATCATTATACAAGAAAATGACTTTGCTTGGCCAAGACCTATTTCAATGGATAAAAAAAGCCTTTTGTCTATGATAGCTAACATTAATCCGGTAGAGCGTCTTAAAAAAAATTCGTTGTTTAAGTTATATAAATCAATGGAAAAAATTGCATCTGAAATCCATTTTATGGGACATCCTGTTAAAATTAAACCACCTCTGGGTCATACCAATGGCATCTTTACCGTAGCACAATATATTCGAGGTGCTGAACAAATATCTTTTGATCTGCTGGAAGATCCAGAGTTTATAGAAAATCTTCTTTTACTTGTTACGGATAAAATTATTGCGTATATAAAAGCATGGTATCAGTTAACCGGGGAAGCACAGGTATTACCCTTCGCAAGTGGGTGGGGTATGGCCGATGACGCCCTTACTCTTATTTCAGGAGAAATGTACGAAAGATTTGTTTTGCCTCACCATGAACGCATTTATTCTACGATGACTATGGGGCCCCGAGGGATACATCTTTGCGGTAAGGTTTTTCAACATTACAAAATGTTATATGAAAAGCTTAATATCAGAACTCTTGATGGCCCAGGTCCCCTTGCTTTTGTAGATGTGGGCAAGTTGCTTACAAAATTTCCTCTCCTTTCAATCAATGCACAAGTAAATCATACTACATTAAAAGTGGGTCCTGTAGAAGCAATTGATAAAATGATGAAAGAAATGTTAAATAATGAGGCAAAGAAATCGGGTCGGTTGCAGATAGAAGGTGATGTAAATAGGGACACACCTCTGGAGTATTTTAAAACAATGTATGAGGCGGGAAAAAAATATGGGGAGTGCGGTAAGTGTTAATTAAGTAAGATAATTGTTACCGGAAACGATTAATAATGAATGAGCAAATTATTGAAGAAAAATTTAAAGACTGTCAGAATATGAAAAATCTTTATTTAAGTCTAAAACGACATAAAATAGTATATAAAGGAGAGAATTAAAATGTTTGGAATGCAAATAGAAAGCATAGAGGAAAATAAAGATTGGGTAAAGGTAATTACCACGGGAGCTATATATACTATTAAGAAATCTAACCCTGCGGAAATACTCTGCTATCAGCGCTTGGGTAAAGAGCGATTAGTAGCTACTTTAATGTTAGGGATTTCATTGAAGGGATTAGAAGTAGATTATCAAGATAAAGAATCCTGCTTTCTATATCAACCGGTAGGCTCTTCAGGAGTAAACTTAAGAATTAATGCAGACTCTCTTCTCTCCATTCGGACTGCTTTTGCCACTACTAAGGCTACTTATAAAGGGAACTGGGCCCCTGAGTATAGTGCTGTTGAAAAGGGAAACTTTATGCTAATAGATGAGTTTGGGGGAATAGCCGGGTATCTTCTTCCCTCCAACAAAGAGGGAGGTTATAATGTACAGCAAGCGAGTATGAGTTTTGAAAAAGATGGCTGGCGTATATCTTTACCTTTAAATAGCAGACAAACTTTTCTAACCTCTGTTTTTCCTCCCCGAGCTTTTGACTGGGAGAAATCTTTTAAAGAAAGAGTTGTGCATCACTATGCCTCTGAACCAACGACAATTCCCTGGCAACCATATCCTCGAGATGAAGAAATAAAAGAATATAGTCAGTATGGTAGTATTCTTCAACTTCATTGGTGGAATCAGGGTTTTATGACCAGAAAAGGTGAAGGAGTAAAGAGTAAGGATGATACTTACAAGAGGGATGCCTGGTGGGCCTGTTTTCATTATGTACCCATAGACGAGAAAGAGTTGATAAGAGTAGTAAAAACATCTCATAAGTTAGGAATGAAAATAGTTCCTTATAAATCACCCATATTTTGCTTGTGTGAAGTTGATGAATTTATTGAAGAAGTAAAGGTGCTCATAGAAAAGTATGATTTTGATGGTATTTATTTTGATGGTGTATCCAATGATATATGGCGAGCATATAAGATTATGAAAGGGACGAGAAAAGTATTAAAAGATAAGATTCTTTATGCTCATGTTCCTTCACCAATTATTGGTGAATATTACGATTATCAGAATGCTCGTTATGTATACTGTCCTTTTATTGATACTTATGCTGATTATACCTTACGAGCTGAGCATGTGTTTAAATTTGACTGGAAATATCTTCGTTACACTATATCAGGTTATAATATAAGTAATTCTATTGGTTATGTGTGTAATTATGACTTTGAACCTGAATTTACTCGTAAGCTCATTAAACCTGTCTTAAAGGCTAATGCAAGACTTGCTCATTGGGGTGGAGAAGAGGCTTTTGTAAAGGAGAAACTTGAAAGTGCAGGGAGAAAATTTTATCCAGGGAAAGAGACCTTAAAAATCCTAAAGGAGAAATATTTTCCTGCTTTAGACCAACTTCAAAAGAAGATTTTAGAATAATTTAAGGAGTTTTAAAAATGTTTCAGGAACACAATAAGATGGTAAAAAAGTTGTGGGGAGATTTAGCTCAAAGGAAAAATAAGAGAATACCAATTTGGTTTTCCTTTGATGTCCAATTTAGAATCCCATTTTATGGGGCTACTT
>JAUWJJ010000184.1 GCA_030607765.1 Candidatus Aerophobota bacterium | reverse complement strand
CTGTTCCCTTTTATATATATTGCTAAGATGCACCTCTACTGTAGGTAGATTAACAAAGGCAATAGCATCTCTTATAGCAATGCTGGTATGAGTATAAGCAGCGGGGTTTATTATTATACCATTGGCCCAGCTCTTGGCCTCACCAATA
The DNA here is from genome assembly GCA_030607765.1 of Candidatus Aerophobota bacterium. The sequence continues at coordinate 3,267 of JAUWJJ010000184.1, read as the reverse complement.
AGGGAAACAATTTCTCCCTCGTAGTTAGACTGTTTGATTTTAACCTCGCAACTTATTTTCTTTGCTTTTCTCTCAATCATCTGATTGATCTCATCTAAAGAGGTTTCTCCATAAAATTTGGGTTCTCTTTCTCCAAGCAAATTAAGATTGGGACCATTAATAACAAGTATATTTTTCATCTTTTTAATCCTTCAATTACTTTTTTTATAATAGATGTGGGGACATCTGAGGTAAGAAAAACCTCCCCTATATCTTTAGGTAAAACAAAATTTATCCTCCCTTCTCTTATCTTCTTATCTAAAAATAAAGATTGCCAGATTTTCTCCTTATCGATCCCTTTAAATGCAGTGGGAAGACCTGCCTTTCTTAGCAGACTTTCCAATCTTAAAAAAGAGGGAAAAGGGAAGTATCCCATTTGCACAGCTATCCTGCCAGCAGTTACCATTCCTATAGCCACAGCTTTCCCATGGGTGTATCTTTTGTAGCCGGTGGCAACCTCTATAGCATGAGCCAGAGTATGGCCAAAATTAAGAATCTGCCTTATCCCTTTTTCCTCCCGTTCATCCTCCTCTTCCACCCTCGCCTTTATCTTTAAAGACTGTTCAATAGCAAATCGCAAAGAGGAAAAATCAAGAGAGATTATCTTATCTAAATTCTTCTCCAAATAAGAGAAAAAATTCTTATCTTTAATCAGGGCAGATTTTATCACTTCAGCCAATCCTTCCCTTATCCTCCGGGGAGGAAGGGTTGATAAAACTTCCGGGTCTATTAAAACAAACCTTGGTTGATAAAAAGAGCCAATTAGATTCTTGCCCCGAGAAAGATTAACAGCTACTTTCCCTCCTACACTTGCATCAACTTGAGCTAAAAGAGTAGTGGGAATAAGAAGAAAATTTATCCCCCTAAGATAAGTAGCAGCTACAAATCCAGTCAAGTCCCCCACCACTCCTCCTCCTAAAGCTAAAAGAGAGGAGTTGCGCTCAAGTTTAAAGTCAAGACACAAATTGTATAACTTGCGAGCTTGAGCTAAAGACTTATATCTTTCCCCAGGGGGAACTTGAGCAAATTTTAGTTCAAAGTTAGCCTCTTTTAGTGCTTCCTTTATCCTCTTCCCATAAAGAGGGTAGACTCTGGTATCACTTACTACAAGTATCTTTTTACCCAAATTAAAATCTTTGGCTATAACTCCTGCCTTATCTATATTAGAATCAATAAAAATTGGATAACTGCGAGTTCCTAAGTTAACTCGAATTTTTTTTCTCGGCAAAGAATTCACTATTTTCTCAACCACCTTTTCCTCCGAAATATGGGAAGTATTTAGAGTAAGATCTGCTTTGCTATAAAAAGGAGCTCTCTCGTTTAAAAGCTTCCTGACTTTTTCCTTTTGATTGGAAAATCCAGAGAGAAGAGGACGCTGGTTATTATTTCTAACTCTTTGCCAGATTATTTCTGGATTAGCCGTAAGACAGATGATAAATCCTCTTTTTCTTAAAGAGCTTACGTTATCCTGTTTTAACATTACCCCACCTCCTGTAGCAATTACATACCCATTAAGCTCTGCTATCTTTCCTACGACTTCACTTTCTATTTTCCGAAAATACTCTTCTCCTTCTTCCTCAAAAATCTGGGAAATACTTTTTCCTTCCCTTTCCTCAATTATCTCATCAGTATCCAGGTATTTCATTTCCAATTTCTTAGCTAACAACTTCCCTATCTTGCTTTTCCCTGTCCCCATAAATCCCACTAAAACTATATTCATTCAATCAGCTTCTTTCCCCTATAATGATTTAGCCACGGATTCACACAGATAAACTTAAATATATAGAGATTGCAGATATTATTCTTAGAAGTTTTGTAATACCTTTTCTAAAATTCTTGTTTTCTCTGGCAATTGTAGCTGCCCAATTCATTGGGCGGGTTTAATGCGCCGATAAATCGGCAAGCTACATGAGATTACTTCTTCACTTTGTTCGCAATGACAAGCGAGGAGCCTCACATTTTTTAGAGAAATTTACCTGTTGCAATAAAAGAAAACATCAGCGTCCATCTGCGGCTTATAATTACCTTTTCCTTACGTAGTCCTGATAGCTAAGATAGTTGCGCTTCATCTCCGCAAGAGAATCTCCGGAAAATTTTTCTCTCATTGCCCGAGCAATCTCAATTCCTACCACTGCTTCCCCAATTACTGAAGCAGCAGGAACAGCACACACATCAGACCTTTCCCGGGATGCCTTAACTTTTTCCCTGCTTACACCATCTACCGAGGAAAGAGGCCTGGCTAAAGTAGAAAGAGGTTTCATTGCTGCTCTTACCACCAGGGGCTCTCCATTGCTCATTCCCCCTTCTACTCCTCCACAGTTATTAGTTTTTCGGTAAAACCCCCTTTCCCCTTGATAAAATATCTCATCCTGAACCTCACTGCCAAATCTTTTTGCTGCCTTAAATCCAAGTCCTATCTCCACTCCCACTATGGCCTGGATACTCATTAAAGCCATAGCTAAACGAGCATCTAATTTAAGATCCCACTGAATGTAATCTCCCAAACCAACAGGAAGTCCTGCAGCTACAATCTCAAAGACTCCTCCCAAGGTATCCCCCTTTTTCTTAGCCTCATCAATTAACCTTTTCATTCTCTCCTCTACTTCTTTATCTGCACAGCGAAGGATAGATTTCTCAATTAAAGGATATTTAGCAAAAATTAAATTCCACTCATCCTCATCTGTTTCCCTGCCAATCTCAATAACTCTACTGTAAAGGTGAATATCAAATTCCTCTAAAACTCTCCTGCAAACCGCCCCCGTAGCTACTCGAGCTGCTGTTTCCCTGGCACTTGCTCTTTCCAAGACATTTCTTAAATCATAAAATCCGTACTTTATCCCCCCAGCTAAATCTGCATGACCGGGTCGGGGGTGGGTAAGAGAAGGAAGTTGTTCATCTTGTTTTTCCACTGCCATAACCTTTTCCCAGTTTTTCCAATCAAGGTTAGGTATTAAAAGAGCTATGGGGCTTCCCAGGGTTTTCCCCTGGCGAACACCGGAGAGAATTTTCACTTTATCCTTCTCAATTTGCATTCTACTTCCCCGACCATAGCCTACCTGGCGGCGTTTAAGTTCTCTATCAATATAATCTGCCTTTAACTTTACTCCAGAAGGGCTCCCCTCTAAGATCACTACTAAAGCCTGTCCATGAGATTCCCCGGCAGTTATATAGCGAATTAAACTACTCATTTTTATTAAGCGTAAGGTGTTTGTAATTTTTGCGCCACGG
>JAUWJJ010000111.1 GCA_030607765.1 Candidatus Aerophobota bacterium | reverse complement strand
CTACTATCTTTAAATCACCTTTCTCCGTAACCTTTCTAAAAAAACAGGATTTATACCCTGTGTGACAGGCAGCTTTTATCTGATTTACCTTTATCAGCAAGGAATCCCCATCGCAATCCACCCTTATCTCTTTAACCAGTTGATAATGACCGGATTTCTCCCCCTTAATCCAGAGCTTTCTCCGAGATCTACTCCAAAAGTAAGTCCTACCTGTGAAAAAAGTTTTCTCCACAGCTTCTCTGTTCATCCAGGCCATCATTAAAACTTCACCTGTTCTTAGATCCTGAATTATCGCTGGAATTAATCCCTGTGAGTTAAATTTTAGTTCATCCAGTAGCTTCATTTTAACCTGGCTAACTTTAAAGCCTCCTCCAATTTTATTTCCCCGGTGTAAAGAGCTTTTCCTATGATCATTCCCATTACACTTTTATCCTTTAAATTAATAATTTTTTTAATATCTTCTAAAGACGAGATACCTCCTGAGACAATTACATTTAAATTGATACCTTTCAAGAAGTCCTTAATAACTTTAATATCAACTCCCTCCATAGTTCCATCTTTTTTAATATCGGTAAAAACAATGCTGGTAACTCCCACATTTCTTAAATCCCGGGCTAAGTTTTTTACCTCAATAAAGGTTTTTTCTTCCCATCCTTTAATAGCTAACCTGCCTTCCCGGGAATCCAGAGAAATAATAATCTTGTTTCCAAAATCCTGTACGCATTCCTTAACAAAATCAAGGGATAAAGCTCTGCTCCCTAAGATGGCAAAATCTACCCCTATCTCTAAAACCTGCGTAAGGGTCGCTATATCCCTGATTCCTCCTCCAAACTCCAGAGGAATGTGAACAGCTCTTCTTATCTTCTCCACCAGTTTAAGATGTTTGGGCTTACCAGAAAAAGCGCCATCCAAATCCACTATATGCAAACGGAGAGCTCCTTCGCCTGCCCATAGCTTAGCTATAGCTAAAGGATCATTAGAATAAATAATTTCTTTATCCCTTTTTCCCTGCCACAATCTCACACATTTTCCTTCCTTTAAGTCTATAGCAGGAATAATTAACATTAGCTAATTCTCTTAACTAATTTAGCTACTCGCTCCCCTAAAGCTCTGCATTGAGATTCAACCCTTTTGTCCGGTTCCCCGATGCTTACCGGACCATAATGATCCCCTTCTGAGGAACCTTTTACTACCATTCCATGAATTAACATCATTTGAAGAATGGAAAAAATTGTAGTTTCATTTCCTCCCCCAATATTAGCCGAGGAGGCAAAAGCACCTCCAATTTTTCCCTCCAGCCTGCCATGATACTTAACCGATCGGTCAAAGAGATCCTTTATAGGAGCAGCAACTATCCCATAATAGACGGGTGAACCTACTATTATTCCATCCCACCCAAGCAAATCTTCAATTTTGGTATCCTCTACTTTTTTAATTTCCACCTCTACTTCTTCCCTCTTTACCCCTTCAAGAACAAACCGGGCCATCTTTTCAGTATGTCCGGTTCTCGAATAGTAAACTACTCCCACTTTAGGCATCTCGTTCTCCTCTAAAAAATTTTACTTAATTCATCCCTACAACCTGCAGAAAAAGGATAACTTTTACTTCCCTCAACAATGCCAAGACCTTCCTTTTTTGACACCACCTCTCCAATAGATGCACATTTTATTCCCTCTTTTTGATATAAATTCAACAGTTTTTTTGCCTCTTCCGAATCAAGAGTTAAAATCAAAGCTCCTGAGGCTAAAAGTCCCAGAGGGTCCAATTTGTAAATATCACAGAGAATCTTAGTTTCTCTTAAAATAGGTATCTTTTCTCTTTTAACCCTTATACCTGTACCTGAGGCATAAGCTATCTCCCATAGCCCGGCTTTAAGACCTCCTTCAGTAGGATCATGCATACAATGAACCTTAACCTTTTCATTGGCTAAAAGAGCTTCCTTAACCACACTTATCCCCGGAGTGTAGAGAAGATTTTCCATACTCTTCAAAAGTGAAGCAGAAACTTTTCCTTTTAGCTCTTCTTTTTTTCCTTGATAAATTACATTGGTCCCCTCTATGGCTATTCCTTTGGTAAGCAAGATAACATCTCCTACCTTCGCTCCGGAAGTTCTAATTAGTTTATCCTTGGAAACCTTTCCTATCATTTGGCCAATAGCTATAGGCTCACTTACCCGAGAGGTAACCTCTATATGCCCTCCTACCAGAGTTACTTTCAGTTCCTTAGAAGCTGAAAGCAACTGACTAAAGATATCATTTAAAAAGGTTCGAGTTACTCTTTTTTGAGGAAGAAGAATGGTAAGGAGAAACCAGCAAGGGGTAGCTCCCATACAGGCCACATCATTAGCATTAATGTTTACTGCATACCAACCTAAATTCTGAGAAGTGAGGGTTATGGGATCGGTTTTCACAACCAGATATTTTCCTTCAAACTCAATTACAGCGGCATCTTCTCCAATTTGTGGTCCCACAATAACCGTTTTATCAAAGGGAAGAAGGGAGAAGAACTTCTGTAGAATCTCAGGATTTATCTTTCCGGAAGGAAGAACTTGCTCGCTATCATACTTTAAAGGGTTCATTTTTCTTAACCTTTTTGTTCTTTATATCATCTAAAACTTCCCCTGTCAATAAAAATCTATATTGAAATTAATCCTTAAAACAACTAAGAACTAATCCTTGCCCTCTCCCAGCTTTTGAAATCTTCTTGACTTAACAATTCCTGAGCAGTATAATGGAACAAACCTTTACCCTATTCATAATCCTTGGAAGATAATTAGTGAATGGTTGAAAAAACTCCCGCTGTTAAAATAACTGTTTTCGGGGATGCTAACAAGTTAGCTATATATGCTAAGTAGCAAAAAGGAGCGCATAAATGAGAGAGCGAAAAACACCAGCTCAATCAACAGCCACTTTATCTCAGGTGATGGTGCCCTACGATGCAAATCAATACGGAAATGTTCATGGAGGAGTTATAATGAGACTGATGGATGAGGTTGCCTTTGTAGCTGCTTCTCGTCATACTCATCGCAATGTAGTTACCGTATGTATAGATTCGTTGAGTTTTGAAAACCCGGTACGTATTGGTGATGTAGTAGCCTTAAAAGCCACCCTTATCTATGTAGGTAAAACATCCATGGAGATAGAGGTTTATGTAGAAACAGAGAGACTAAAAACAGGCGAAATTTTTCCTGTAGCCACAGCTTACCTTACTATGGTAGCTCTAAATGAGGAAGGTCGCCCTGTCGAGATTCCCCAGCTTATCCCCCAGACAGAGAAGGAAAAGAAAAAATATGCGGAAGCAAAATCCCGGCGTGAGCAAAAACTGAGAAAGCTAACCACTGAGGACACTGAACTCACTGAAAATTTTTAAGCTGGGTCAAAATCTTAAATATTCCTTATGCAGAAATGAAGGCACAGAAGTCTTAAGAAGTGTTTAATGATTCCCATTAAAGACACAGTTTCTTCCCAAACTTATCCCTATATAAATATAGGCCTAATTTTAGTCAATGTAGGCATCTTTTTTTATGAGCTTTCCTTAGGATCCGGCTTAACAAGATTTCTGTACGCTTATGGATTAATCCCTTACCGTTTCTTTTATCTATCCTCTCTTGAGTCTCCCTATCTTTTAGCTCAATACTTACCCTTCTTTTCCTCTCTTTTTATCCATGGGGGATGGCTGCATATAATTGGCAATATTCTCTACTTGTGGATTTTTGGAGATAATGTTGAGGACAGAATGGGCCATTTTAGATACCTTATCTTTTACCTGCTCTGTGGGATAAGTGCCGGTTTTATGCATTCATATCTTAATCCCAATTCAGCAGTTCCTGCTGTGGGAGCCAGTGGAGCCATATCAGGAGTGATGGGAGCTTACCTTATCCTTTATCCTCAGGCTCGTATTATTACCCTGATTCCTCTTTTCTTTTTCTTTGCCTTTATCCGGATACCCGCTTTTATCTTTATTGGGCTCTGGTTTATTTTTCAACTCTTTAGCGGAACCTTGTCCTTGCTTATTAGAGGGGCTATTAGAGAAGGGATAGGCTGGTGGGCCCATATAGGAGGATTTTTATCCGGAATAGGACTTGTTTTTCTCTTTAAAAAACACAGGGGTTACGAAAGAAATGGGGTCACGTCAAAACAATTTACATAAAATTAAAACAAATATTATATGAAAAAAAAAAGTCAAAAGTTTAAACCTGACCCCCCCCGATATTTAATTAACAGAGGAAGTAGAAAAGCTTGACGAATTGAAAACTCAAATTATAATGTAATACAAAAAGAAAACAAATTTTTGCAAAAGGAGGTTAATAATGGCTTTTGCTAATACAAGAGAACTTAGATTAAATACCGCCAAGATTTTACAAAAAACAGATAAGGGCGAATATGTTTTTATCACTTATCGAGGAAAACCCCGTGCTGTTATTCATCGAATTACTGAAGATGAAATCGAGGATTATATTTTATTGAACCATCCTAAGTTTAAGAAAAAGATCAAACAGGCTTACAAGGAATCCCTGGAGGGGAAAGTTAAAAGTATTGATAAGCTAATTGCCGAGACAGAAAAAGAAATTGGCTAAATTTAGATTGGAAATTACTAACACTGCTGAAAAAGATTTACGACAAATCGAGCCCAAGCTGAAATTAAAACTATTAAAGAAAATTAAAATATTAGAAAACTCTCCTTTTTCTGCCCCCGCCACTAAATCTAATATCAGAAAAATCAAAGCATCTCCTAAAATACCACTTTTCCGGTTAAGATTCAGTAGTTATCGTGTCATTTATTACGTAAGAGAAAATACAGTTTATATTCTATCTGTGGTTCATCGGAAAGATTTGGATGAAGCGATAAAAAATACAGTTAAATCAATTTAAAACTAAGAGGGTGAACTTTTTATACTGAATATAACATAATTGAACTTGTTTTAGGTAAAAATTTTTAAGATTTATATCAATTATGCTTGAATAAATCAAAAAGCTTCTGTTCAAAATTATTTAACCCGGATTCGGTAAACTGGCAAAAACTCTTCACCTGGGTAGAGGAGACCAATATCATTTTCCTTTTTTCCTCTCCCCTTTGTGGGAGAGGCATCTATCATTATTCCTTCTCTCCTCCCCCTTGAGGGGGGAGGCATATATCATTTTCCTTTTCTCCCCT
>JAUWJJ010000066.1 GCA_030607765.1 Candidatus Aerophobota bacterium | reverse complement strand
TTACCTCAAGCATAGTGGAAATCATGTCCTGTAAAGCATAGGGGTTATTTTTATCAAAGTATTCCTGAAGTTTAAGATCATATTTATCATTGATATATATATCATTAACCTCATTCCACATATCTTCAGTAACCATATGGGGACTGGTAACATCCCACATCCATAGATTCTCTGTGAATGCTTTCATATAAGTAGCTCCTCCACGCCCCTGCTCCATCATCCCTTTAATCCATTTGGGATTGAAATTTCTCGCCCTTAGCTCCCTGTTAAAGAAATGGTCTAAACTCTCCAGCCCGCATTTACCTGGGTCTGTTACGTTAGTTCTTGTATTGGTTATGTACATATCTATCTCTTTACCTGTAGTATTTCTGACGGCTATTTCTAATCCACCAAAAAAGGCAGCGGGCTGGTCATCATCTATCATACCTAAAACATTTGAACTGCGGCTGAATACACCGACCTCTACTGCCTTAAGATTTTCTCTCAATAGTTCCTTTGCTTTCACTCCTATCTCATTTTGCCCATATAGATAACCCATTCTTCCAATATAATGTTCGCTAATTTTTCCATCATTTTCCCATGTATTGCCCGCACCAATGGAATTATGGAGTCCTACGCCACCAGTGCCTAAAGCAGTAGAAAAAACTCTTGCCTTTGATAAATGTGTAGCTTGAGATTTTTCATATCCTTTGTTAATAAGTTCTTTTTCAATTTCTTGGACATTTTCTTGGACATAATTTGATGGTTCATTTAAACTTGAAACTAAACGGACGGCTTTATCTATCAACCGTATTCTACTCATATGATTACATTTATATGCATTAGAAGTGGTAACTAAAATATCTATTCTTGGCCTTTTAAGCTCATCTCTTGGTATTAACTCAACATCTTCCACGCGACCTTTTATGTTCCAGATAGGTCTTACCCCAAGCAGATAAAATATCTCTGCCTCCATAATACCGTGTTGCCTCATAGCTTCAGCGTGCCAGAGAACAAAAGATACCTTCTGAGGATACTTACCATGTTTTTTTAGGTGTTGTCCCAATAGCTGGTTAACCATCTTTTTACCAATCTCCCAGGCCTCTTTAGTAGGCATAGTTCTTTCATCAAAGGCAGAGGGATTACGGCCGGTTGGCAAAGCATCAGGATTTCTGATAGGTCCGCCTGAAGGACCAGGGAGGATGTATTTGCCTTCAAAGGCATCCAGAATTCTTGGTATTTCTTGTTTACAGCGGTCAATCCTGTCGGCATATTCCATAGCCAAAATTAAATCATCGGTCACTTTTACTGATATGTTGCCTAAAATATCTTTTTGTGCTTCTTTGGGAGTTTTCTTGTCTATAATGACCTTTTCTACTAACTTCTCACTTAGTCCTTCCTGGGGATTTATCTCAGCCACATGTTCGTTAAACTCCTTGCCCAGCATTGAAGTTATCATTTCTACCAATGGCTTACCTTCTGGAGTTTCTCCCATTACATGAATGCCATAAGGCATATGCTCTTTTCTTACTTCATCAAGATAATTTTTTAATTTGCTAAAAAGCTCTGAAAATCCTACAGAATCAGCGTCTATCTTAAGATCCCTGTCTAGATGTAATCTTTTACATTCCTTTCTAATCCCCTTCTTATATTCTTGTTTTAATACAGGTTCTCTTGTTTTTTGATAAAGAGACATTTTTTTCTCCAAATCCAAGAGCCTTTCATATAATTCTGAAGAAACTATAGTCATCATATAATCAATATTAAGAAGATATACCTTGCCTCCACCCGCACCTATCTCCCAGTGTATGGGAACCGGATCCAGATGAGGGGCTAAACCTTGCACTAATTTTGCCGCCCAATCATATTTTGGTTCTCCGAATTCTTTTCCTGGCGTTTGCTCCACTATTTGTGTCCAGACATTGAGCAGCAGATCTGCTTTAAAATCTCTATTCAGCCAATACCAGAAAGCTATGTATTGATGATGAGGAGGTAAAGCTCCTTCATCATAAAGAGTAGATTTATCCTGAAGCCATCCCGGGGTAGGTAAAGGAACAATTACCACATTTCCAAATTCTATCTTAGGAATGACTAAATATTTTTCACCTTTTTCTTCATAAACCATTATTTTGCCTGGCGGTTTTCCAAATTTTTCTATAACTGCACTTCTCTTATCCTCAGATAACTCATTGAACCATGTAAGATACTTTTCCTCAGAAATTAAAATCGCATTTCCTTCTTTCACTCTCCTCTTTAGTTCTCCTTTTGCCCATACTCCAATATTGCTTGCCTGTTCAACCATCATTTTAGAAAGCTCTTCTTTGGTCGGCAGGTGCTTGTCTCCTAAATTGTATTCCCTTTCCTTCATGGCTTTTAATAAATTAGAAAATGTCCCTGGAACATAATGATATCGGTCTGTGCAAGTTCCCAGCGCATCATCTTTTCCACCCCCTGCACTCTTAAAAGCAAAGGCTACTTTTTTATCTAAATTTTTCTTCCGATGCAATTTAGCCCATTGAATAGCCCTTTCTATTCGCCAATCAATTTGATAATCTATAGGCTTGTTATACCTTCTCCCTTCATCTGAAACTACTTTTCCACTTATCACCATTGGCTCAATCTTTCCTTCTCTCTTAATGTCGGTGTGGGCTAAATGTTTTACTAAACCAGTTGGTTCTTTTTCCCATTCCTCTGGGCTCATATAATATGTCTTTATACCTTTTAACAAAGAAACATTTAGAGTTTTTGCCGTTTCAATTCCTTGCTCAGGATTAAAATAGTCCAAACGAGTTAAACAAATGACTGTGTCAACAATTGTTTTGCCATTTTTCATAAAGAATTTCTCAAGACGAAAATCTAAGCGTTTATACATTGCTATCGCATTACAATTTTTCTTTTCAATTGTTTTGATTAAAGCCTTCTCTACTTCTAAATTTTCTGTAGTATAAGGTTCTTTATTAAATACAAGCCCTATGGTTAGCTTTTTTGGGTCATACCTGTAACCTTTCTTGTTCCCATACCAATTGAGATATTCCTCCAGTGTAGTGAAAATTGTCTCTGCATCAGGATGATAAATCGCTTCTTCAGGGAAAATTATCGGTTTTTCTACTTCTGCTTTCAACCCGCAGAACTTTACCCCCAAGTATATTAGTAACCTGCGATAATTTTCTATACACTTATTATTCCAGTATTGGTTAATCCAGGGATGTTTCCTATTATTTATGTTACCTTTCAGACCTGTGTAATTAACATACCCTGTAGATTCTATAACTACTCTAGTCTTTTTCTTTGCATTTTTGAGTGTTTCGGTTAATACAGAAGATTGTGGTGTACCTCCTAAGACACAAACTAAATCGTAATTACCTAAATCAATACCCTCAGCCGAAGGTAACTGTGTTTTAGTTGCTTTAAGCATGCTCATTCCTATGCCTGCACCATATAAATCGACCTTTAATAAATCACTCACTCCCTCTACTGCTTTCCGAAAGTGATAAGGACTACTGGCAATATTAAGAGGGATAATCGCTATCCTGGGCTTTTTTGAAACTGCCAACTCCTCCGCTGCGCTCACTCCTAACACTGCAAATATTTCTGCCACAAACAATACCGCTATTAGAATAATTAATCTGATTTTATTCATCTTCCTCCCCCCCTGTTTTATTTGACACATCTTAAATATTTCCTGTTGCTCAAGGCAAAATGATGGACTATAATTGATACATTAATACCTTTTGTGCTTGTCTCAAATAATGGTCGAGCCGTACAAAAGTAAGGTTAAAAGCTTTCATACGAGGGATTAATTTCTTGTAATATTCTTGATAGAATCTCTTTTTGAGAATTTCTTTTGTATCCAATGGGCTCTGATCGATATCCCTAAGCATTTTAAGGGCGCTTTCCAAATGAGGTATCAATGCTGCAAAATCGGTTCTGAGAGAACTTATCTGAATTTCACACTGAGTACATATTTCTTGAAGCTCTCTGGCCATTTCATTATCGATCGAATTATCCTCCCCAAAAAAAGAAAGGGATTTTGTAATGTGCTTTAACCTATCGTAGGTATCTACAAAGATCAGCAGGATTGGTAACCCAGCAGTTATCCCACTTTTCCAGCGTTGACTATAATATGGTCGAATTTTTGCTTCATAAGGCTTGACTAATTTTTCAAATTCATCAATTTGCGAAACTAAAGGCGAAAAAAAGGTGCTATCAATTTTTTTAATCTTTGTATCTTTAGTGGTTAAATTGATTGCATTCCTGCCACTTGACCCAATTCCGTCCCCTGCTAAGTAGTAAATCCAATCCACAAATAGTTGCTCCTCGCCTACCTCAGGATGAGGCCCAGAAAGAATAACCCTGCCACTACCATACTGGCCAGTAACCATACCAGGTCGATTTAACATCCCCCGATGTACCTCTCCGTGATATGCAGTTCCATCAAATGTAAAACAGTTATTGAATTGGTTATAGGTTGTGAGAACAGTAACATCAGGTCCAACTCGGTTGAATGCCTGGCCACTATAATAAAAAGGGTGAGTCGTCTTGGAGACCGAAATCATAGCGGGATGGTTTTGGGCTATCACTTTCATTTCGGGGTAACCATTAATCCCAATACCGTAAGAGTGCCCCTGTTTGGATCTGACTAACATTGCATCAAGAAGTTTTAATTTGCAACCGAAGACATTGCCACCACAAGTTCCTAAATATCCTACTCCCTGTTCCCGAATTAGCCATTTTAGCCAATCCTGACCAGATTGGCTAATATTTTGTCGATACATCCCCCCTGATGGAAAGCAGATTACATCCACGTCTTTTAGTTGCTCCAAATCGTTTTCCGTAAAAAAGACTATGTCCATCTGACATTTTTCCAAAGGGTAAGCATGCCATAAATATCCAGCAGTAACTCCTTTGCGACAGTAAATTCCAATTTTTAGAGGTCTTAAAGGATAAAATAACCCTTTCCTGGCTTTTGAGAGGGTTAACTGCCGATAATCCTGGCTAAAATCTTTGAGCACCTTGTTTACAATAGGTTTCCTGTCAGGATTCAACCGAACAATAAACTCTCCTTCAGAGAGCCTTAACCCCGGGACATGCTCTAAAGATCGATAGACCTGGAATCCATTGTAAGCAAAAGTGTTTACCATTCCATAATTTTCATATTTTCCAGGAATGATCAGATATTCCCCTGGAGGTATAATTATGGCTGCATCTGCCGCCATTGCTTTAGAGAATATAAATATTCCTGCTACAAAAAACACTATTATCAGAACAAAACTGCCCAGTTGCTTCATGCCTATTCTTTAACCTATTAACGGCTTAACAATTAGCAATTTACATTGACCATTGATCATTGTTAATTGACCATTGATCATTGCTGACTCCTCATTCCTTTCCACAGCCCACGTCCAACGACCAGCATAATCAGTAATATAATGAGAGTTGCTCCCAGAACTACCTTCGTAGTGGATAATTTCTCTTCCTTTTTCTCCTTTAATTCCTTCATCTCATAGCCTTTTACCTCTTCTAATTCCACAGTAGCCATAGCCACCTTCTCCTGGTACTTTTTTATCAACTCCGGTTTTACATCAGGCATGGCAGAAAGAAGCTTTGATACATCCTTGTGTAAAGAAGGATCGGTGCTGCCATAGGAACCGGATACACCATGCTTAGCGATGGACTCAGCATATATCTTAGCTAATTTTTCTAATACCTCCTTTGTGGGATGCCAGTATCCCTTCTCTCTTACCTCAAGCATAGTGGAAATCATGTCCTGTAAAGCATAGGGGTTATTTTTATCAAAATACTCCTGAAGCTTAAGGTCATATTTATCGTTGATATACACATCATTAACCTCATTCCACATATCTTCGGTAACCATATCAGGGCTGGTAACATCCCACATCCATAAGTTGTTGGTAAAATCCTCCATATACCTTGCGCCATCATAGCCGTGCTCCATCATCCCTTTAATCCATTTGGGATTGAAATTTCTTGCCCTGAGCTCACGATTAAAAAAGTGATCTAAAGTCTCTACGCCTGGACTATCTGTATTTCTGGTATTGGTTATATACATATCTATCTTTTTGCCGGAGGTATTTCTGACGGCTATTTCCAATCCGCCAAAATAGGCGGCAGGCTGATCATGATCTATTACACCCAGTACATTTGAGCTACGGCTGAATACCCCGGCTTCCACACCCTTGATGTTTTGCTTGAATACATCTTTCGCTTTTTTTCCTATCACATTTTCCCCATACATATAACCCATTCTTCCAATATAGTGGTCGCTGATTTTTTTATCATCCTTCCAGGTATTTCCGGCAGGGATGGTATTATGGAGACCTACGCCGTGGGCACCTATTGCATGGCTAAACACTCTCGCCATCGATAAATCGGCCGCTATAGATTCTTTATAGCCGCCTTTTAAAAGTTCTCTTTTCACTACTTCCGCGTTGTCCCTGATATAGTTTGACGGCTCATCTATTCCGGCAACTAAACGAACCGCTTTGTCGATTAAACGCATCCTGCTTATGTGGTG
>JAUWJJ010000177.1 GCA_030607765.1 Candidatus Aerophobota bacterium | reverse complement strand
GCAATAACTGCATTTTTCACTTTTTTTCTCCTTTTTTACGCATTCACGCATCAACGCATTTACCTATTACATATCACACATTACATATCACTCTTCACACATCACACATTATATATTACCTATTACCTATTACTTCTTATAATATCGTAGAGATATTTTCCTCCATTCTGAATCCAAAGTTTTCCTGGTTCTTGAAAATCCTCTTTGTGTATTGAGTTAGGGTCCCTATAGCCCAGGCCAACCTTCCTACAGATATCTTCTGAAATCCCTGTAGCAAGCGTTACGTTAAAGGCAAACTCTTCTTTTCCTGTTGTTGAATCATAAGTTCCAGGTCCTCTTACATTGATAACATGGGCAGCCAGATTCTTACTAAATCCTGGATTTGACTTTAAGTACTGGAGCACATAACCCTTGCAATGATAACCTATTTGCCTTAAAGCAGTATCTATTTCTGGTTTTGAGTGAAAACAACTAATGTGCGGGGCATAGATAATTATCTCACCACCATTTGCCATTACACAGGGTCTTTGCAATTTATAAGAACCTTTCCCAGCCGTCCAAATTTCATCATAGTTTTTATCGATGACCTGCAGGGCAACATCAAGAGGCTGATCAATATAAACAGTATGGATTTTAGAACTCATCTTTGCTGCTTCTTTATAGGTAGCAATAAATCCATCAATGCCAACTCCTGTATAAAGCCCTTTAGGAATTACATCATCATTTTTTTCCTCAAAAACCATATTAAAGGAGACTACAGGAGCTTTTATCTTTTGAAAAACATAACAAGAGCCCTTGTTTATGATATCTCTGGCCGGATTATTTTCCGAGCCTATTATTTTTGGAATGCCTACAAGCACTGCAGCCCAATGGAATAAATCTATTAGCTCGGGGCCAGAAATGCCTGGAAAGAAAACCTTTAGTCCACCGGCGTAACCAGAAGCTTCATGTGGCGTAGTTCCACCAAGAGCAATGATTAAATCATAATTATTTGTAATCAGCCTATTTACAGTAACCGGGATTGACTGCGAAAGCTCTCCATTTGTCTTTTCTGCAACAAAAGAGGCTGGAATTTCACCTACAACTACAAGTTGATCTGGGTCATTGTATTCATGGTTGTAAATAAAAGTAAAACTAATCTCATTTGAAATCCCTAATTTAGCATAAATTTCATCTTCCCTCATTTTTCTGTGAGTACCACTTGCATTCAAAGAGCATATTTCCTTCATACCTCTATTTTTCAGCTCTTTATAAATAAGGGGTACTAATCTATCGGAAAAATCCCTTCTTGTATAATCAGGATGTATTAAAAGAACCTTCCTTATATTTCTGAAATTCCTTAAGGTCTCTCTTACAATTCCATTGAGCTCATCATCTGTCAGTTTTTCCTTAAGATTTTCTACGGATAACATATAACCTCACTTTGCTCAAGGAAGGTGCGGAAGGAGCTATTTTGTTATTTCCCTCTCGGGACGTTCTGGTAGTGTCCACTCGGTATGAAATTCCCTGATTTTTCCATCGCTTGTAGTCATAATCCTCGGGTCATCCAACTCTTTAATCTTGAAGTAACCATGAGCCCCGAAGTAATCTCTTTGTTGTGCTGACACTTGCGCAGAGACCATCACCGGACTGGCCAATTGTACAATATAATCATAGGCATTATCCATAGCAGGCACGGGCACCCCAACACTATGAGCTATCTCAATAAGAAGAGATAATTTTCCAAGACTTTCATTAACCACTTTAGCAAACCTTGGTGCTGCCAAAAGATTAGGCATTTCTGGATTTTCTTCATAAGCTCGGGTAATTTCATCAAGAAACTGTGCTCTAATTATACAGCCACCACGCCATCCACGAACGATATTTCCTATGTTAAGGCCAAAGGCATATTCTTTTGATGCTGCTTGTAATAATGCTATACCCTGGGCATAAGAGGAAATCTTGGCAACATATAGGGCATCATGGGCAACATCAATTAGGGTATTTCTCTTTCCTTCATATTTCCCCTTTTGGAGGGTCAACTTTTCGGACATTTTTAGCCTCAGATTTTTATCCTGCGACATTTCTCTTGAAAAGACAGCGGCTGCAATTGTTGGTATAGGCACCAATAACTCTAAAGCGCTTTGCACAGTCCAGGTGCCAGTTCCCTTCATCCTGGTGATATCAGCAGTCCTATCAACAAGATACTCATCTCCTTCCTTATGTTTCTTCCTCATGCCATCCGCGGTGATCTCAATAAGATACGACCGAAGAACATCGTTATATCCATTCCACCTTAGCATTATATCTGCAATCTCCTTTGAACTCATATTAAAGGCGTTTTTTAAAATCCAAACACATTCTCCAATTAATTGCATGTCGCCATACTCAATTCCATTATGAACCATCTTTACGAAATGACCGGCACCATGAGGACCGATATAAGATACACAGGGAACACCATCGGCTGCTTTTGCAGCAATGTCTTTAAATAATTTCTCCATAAGAGTATAGGCTTTTGTCTGACCACCGGGCATTAACGCTGGTCCTTTTAGTGCCCCTTCTTCTCCCCCAGAAACCCCGGTGCCGATATAAAGGATTCCCTTCTCAGCAAGGTCGGCATTCCGTCTCATCGTATCTTTATAATAAGAATTCCCACCATCAATAATCAGATCCCCTTGGTTTAACAGAGGCATAAGCTTTTCAATAAAGGCATCTACAGGTTTACCTGCTTTAACCATTAGCATTATCTTTTTTGGAGATTCCAAAGTACTTACAAAATCCTCTATGGTATATGTTGGCAATATATTTTTCCCCTTAGCCTGACCCTTAACAAATGCCTTTGTTTTTGACCCTGTTCTGTTAAAAACGGTGACAGAATAACCCTTGCTTTCCATATTTAAAGCTAAGTTTTTCCCCATAACTTCCATGCCAATTAATCCAATATCTGCCTTTTTCATTTTATCCTCCTTATTGATTGTAAAGTGATGTCAAAAGTTATTTTTTCTTTTTGTAATTGGTAGCCGCAGGCTTTAGCCTGCGTTTTTATGCATTAATCTTCCCTTGCGCAACTTAAAAGTTGCGACTACATTTTATACTCCTGAGAAAGCACTAAATCCTCCATCTATGGGGATAACTACTCCAGTTACAAATCTTGAGGCATTAGAGGAAAGATAAATACATATTCCAATAAGGTCATCTGGCTTTCCAAACTCTGCCAGAGGAGTATGAGATATTATAGATTTTGCCCGAGGAGTAAGATTCCCATCTTTATCTAAAAGTAAATAACGATTTTGTTGAGTGAGAAGAAAACCAGGAGCAATAGCATTAACCCTTAATTTTTTGTTATACTCTTGAGCAAAATGAGTTGCCAGCCACTGAGTAAAGTTGCTAACAGCAGCTTTGGCAGAAGAATACCCGGGAATTCTGGTTAAAGGACGAAAAGCATTCATAGAGGATATGTTTATAATAGAGCCGCCATCCTTATTTTTCACCATAGTTTTGCCAAATACCTGACAGGGGAGGATAGCTCCTCCAAAAAGGTTAAGTCCTACAACCTTTTCTAAAGCTGATAAAGGAATATCAAAAAAGCTAAGTTCATTTGAAGTGGTTGCCGCTTTAATATTTCCCCCGGCTGCATTAAGCAAGATAT